>NZ_VPCO01000021.1:0-61697 GCF_013418175.1 Acinetobacter sp. YH12200 | reverse complement strand
TGACGTCCACGACAGTCAAGTTGCAAAACAACTGATTGATACGGTAGACGAGGCAACTTATCTCATTGCTGATAAGGGGTATGATGCTGAGCACATTAGAATATATGCCAAGAACAAGAATATGATTTCCATTATTCCATTGAGATCAAACAGTAAGAGATCGAATAAGGAATTTGATAAATATCTATATAAATTAAGACATTTAGTTGAAAATGCATTTTCGAGATTAAAACATTTCCGTGCTATTGCAACTCGATTTGATAAACTGGCACGCAATTATAAATCTATGATTCGTATAGCCTGTATATTTATTTGGTGCAAAGCCAAATGAGGACACACCCTAATGTTTAACCTGATTAAAACCCGATAATATTTAAATATTATATCAATGTATTAATCATCGAGCCCCTTATAATGTGCGGGCTGTAATTTTATAATGGACATATGAGATGAAAACCGATTTTGAAATCACGACTATGCGCGATTCAGCAGAACAGGTCGTCGGCATTTTAAAATCTCTGGCCAATACTGACCGTCTCCTTATTTTATGCCATCTCTCTCAAGCGGAACTGAATGTTTCACAAATTGAAGATATTACCGACATTAAACAACCGACGCTTTCCCAGCAACTGATGATGCTGCGCAAAAGTGATGTAGTGAATACCCGTCGGGATGGTAAACAGATCTATTATTCAATTAAAGATCAAAATTTGATTGTGGTATTGACTACGCTTTATCAGCTGTATTGTGCGAATCAAATTAAATAGTTTATTTTTAAACACTATTTAACGCCAAAACACACTTCTCTACCCCATTGATCTGGCAGAAATAACGACTTTGTAGAAAATCGCTATAGCTGCTTCAAGAAAATGGAGGCCAGACCTAGCTGATTTATTTTAAAAACATAAATCATCACAAATTCGACCCCTTAAGATTTCTTAGCAGAATTTGTGCATAATATATCTATATTTGTGATTTAGACCTTTTTATGCCAAATTCCAAGTCTAAACTTCTGCATAGACTGCCTGCCTGGGCATGGTTAAGCGACTATACGCCGGTCAAATTTAAATCCGATGTGCTGGCCGCACTGATTGTCGTGGCGATGCTGGTTCCTCAGGGGATGGCTTATGCCATGCTGGCCGGTTTACCGCCGATCATGGGCTTATATGCCAGCATCCTGCCAATGATCATTTATGCGTTGCTCGGTGGCAGTTCGACTTTATCGATTGGCCCGGTGGCGATCATTTCAATGATGACTTTTGCCACGCTCAATCCACTGTTTGAAGTCGGCTCACCGGTCTATATCGAAGCTGCGACCTTATTAGCACTCATGGTCGGTATTATTTCCCTGCTCTTGGGATTATTCCGTTTCGGTTTCTTAATTCAGCTGATCAGTCATCCAGTCATTCAGAGCTTTATTATTGCCTCGGCATTATTAATTGCTTTTGGACAATTGAAGTTCTTGGTCGACCTACCCTTAAAAGCCAATAACATTCCAGAATTTACAACAAGTCTTCTGGAGTATCTGCCGCTCCTGCATTTACCAAGCCTGTTATTTGGCCTGTTGTCGATGGCTTTACTGATCTATCTGCCCAAGTTGCTAAAATCTCAGGCAGTACAAAGCCGGATCGGCTCTACAGATTTTCTGGTACGGGCTGTGCCTCTCATTCTGGTATGTCTCGGGATTGCAGCGATTGTATTTCTGAATTTAAAGGGGCAAGGCATTAAAACAGTGGGTGCAATCCCGTCCGGTTTTCCGCCCTTGTCTTTTCCGCACTGGAACTGGGAACTTGTCATGACCTTGTTACCGGGTGCCAGCATGATCGCCATGATCAGCTTTGTGGAATCACTGTCAATTGCTCAAGCCACAGCCTTGCAACAACGCAGTCATTTAAACAGTAATCAGGAATTGATTGCCTTGGGGATTGCCAATATCAGTGCAGGCGTCAGTTCAGCCTTTCCGGTTACTGGCAGTCTGTCGCGTACCGTGGTCAATGCCGATGCCGGTGCCAAATCCCCCATGGCAGGAGTTTTGTCCTCCATTCTGATTATTTTCGTCAGCCTGTTCTTTACCGGATTTTTTGAAGATCTGCCCCTGACCATTCTGGCCGCCACGATTATTGTTTCCATCTGGAAACTGGTCGATTTTCGGCCTTTCTTTGATGCCTGGCGTTATTCTAAAGCCGATGGTATTGCCATGTGGATTACCTTTCTGGGTGTGGTGCTGATTGATATTTCCACTGGCCTGATTATTGGGATCATATCGACGTTTATCCTGATGTTATGGCGAATCAGTCGTCCGCATATTGCAGTGCTCGGACTGGTCGAAGGTACACAGCATTTTCGTAATATTCAGCGTCATCAAGTCAGTACCTCCGATCGGGTGCTGTCACTGCGGATTGATGAAAATCTGACTTTTCTGAATGCCAATAGCTTCAAAGGTTATCTGATCAATCAGATGAGCCTGAATGACAAGTTGCAACATGTGATTTTAAATTGCTCCAGTATCAGTGCCATTGATTTAAGCGCTTTGGAAATGCTGGAGGATTTAAATGCGGAATTGGCCAAACTGAACATTCGACTGCATTTTGCCGAAGTGAAAGGCCCGGTGATGGACAAGCTACAAGCCTCGAAGCTGATGATTCATCTGAGTGGCCACATTTATCTGACTCATTTTCAGGCAATTCGGGACTTGGCTCCAGAAATCTTTGAGCAGCATAAAGACTATACGATTTAGGACAGCAGATCGTTAAACTTATGGCCGGAGATTCAAACCGGTCATGACGCCAAACTTTTTTAAATTTTCAAATATAATTTGAATTTATCGATTTAACTTTGATATTTATTTCATGAATATAACTTTAAAAGAGATGATTTATTCAGCATCTTTAGATTGTTTTTTCAAATAAAAGTATTCTTTTATATTGATTAATTTTAGAATAAATCAATTATATCAATAACTTGTTTTTTATATAAAAATATATTTCAAGCCTTGTTTAAATTAAGTATAAAATAGCGCAACTTTTTCCCAAATTTAGCCCTCGTAATTTTCACAAGGCAATCTTATGTTTTCTGCCCTTATGCGTATGAGCCTAGTCTCTCGAATCATCATCGCCATTATTTTAGGTGTAGGTGTGGCTGTGGTATTTCCCGAAGCTACTCCCTCATTAAGCCTATTGGGCGACCTGTTTATTAAAGCCTTGAAATCTGTTGCACCGATTCTGGTTTTCATTTTAGTTTTAGCTTCTATCGCAAATTTTAAAGTGGGGCAATCCAACACCGCCATTAAACCGATTATGATGATGTATGCGGTAGGTATGTTCCTTGCTGCACTCAGTGCTGTCGTTTCGAGTATGTTATTTCCAAGTACGCTGTTTCTGGATATTGCTGCACAAGCGGACTTACAGCCACCTGGCAGTCTGGTAGAAATCCTGAAGAATCTGCTGCTTAGCTTTGTCGCCAACCCGGTCGTTGCTATTGCTGAAGCAAATTTCATTGGCGTTCTGGCCTGGTCTGTGGCATTGGGCATCGCCTTCCGTCATGCATCGGATACCACCAAGACCCTTTTGAATGATGCCGCCTTTGCGGTTAATTATGTGATTCGTTTAGTGATCAGTTTTGCACCTGTGGGTATTTTTGGTCTGGTTGCAGTGACTTTTGCTGAATCCGGTCTGGATACGCTGACCAGTTATGCACATTTACTTGCGGTACTATTAGGTACGATGGCTTTTGTTGCACTGGTAATTAACCCAATGTTGGTGGCTTTAGTGACGCGTCACAACCCCTATCCACTCGTCTTTACCTGCTTGCGTGAAAGTGGCATTACCGCCTTCTTTACCCGTAGTTCGGCAGCCAACATTCCCGTCAATCTGGATCTGGCAAAACGTCTAGGCGTCAAAGAATCAACCGCAAGTATCGCGATTCCTCTCGGTGCTGCGATCAATATGGCTGGGGCATCGGTCACCATTACCGTATTGTCACTGGCAACGGTAAATACCTTGGGCATTAGCGTAGATTTCACCACCATGCTAATTCTTTCCGTAGTAGCAACCATCTCGGCCTGTGGTGCTTCAGGTGTGGCCGGTGGTTCATTATTGTTGATTCCTTTGGCCTGTGGTCTGTTTGGTATTTCTTCGGATATCGCTATGCAAGTGGTCGCGATTGGTATGGTAATCAGTGTATTGCAGGATTCTACTGAAACTGCTTTAAACTCGTCTACGGATGTTTTATTTACCACAGCAGTAGACCGCGCATCAAATTGATTTTATATTGAATAATCAATATTTTTTGCCAATGATGTTGTTATGCCATTACAGCGTTTACCTACCTGGATACAATTAGGGGCGTTCTTTCTTGCGGTGAATGCCGGCATGATTAACGTCCTGGGTCTGGTGACGGTATTACACCAGTCTGTTTCACATATGACCGGTAATGTCAGTATGCTGGCCATGGCGCTGCTGGACTGGCAGCCAGACATGATGCTATATCTGCTTCTGGTCACACTCTGCTATGTCATTGGTTCTCTGTATAGCGGGCTGATTCTAGGAAATAGTCACTTTCGCTTGGGACGACTTTATGGTTACCCTTTAAGCCTGGTGGCTTTTTTTATTCTGATCTGCTGGTTATTATTGCCCTATTTCCCGCGCTATGCCCTGTTATGGGCCTGTGTCGCGATGGGTCTGCAAAATGCCATGGTCAGCCATTATAAAGGTGCCATTATTCGCACCACGCATTTATCTGGTGTACTGACCGACCTTGGCTTGGCCATGGGTTACCGTTTACGCGGCTTAGATGTAGAACCACGCCGAGTCGTTTTACATTTACTTATTTTGCTCGGTTTTTTAAGCGGTGGTATTCTTGCCAGCTGGCTTTATCCTTATTTAAAATTAAATGCATTCCTGATCCCGGCAGGGCTGAGCCTGATGCTCAGTCTGATTTACTGGGTGATTTATTTACGTTATCGACATCAACACGATTAATTTCTGGACATTCTCATGGTTAAAAATGCATTGCAGGCACAATTGTTAAAGGCAGGTTTGGTCGATAATAAAAAAGCCAAAAAACTGTCTAAACAGGCTGTGCATGAAAAACGCACCGGTGATAGCACCGAGGCTGAAATCAAGGCGAAAATTGAGCAAGACAAGCAGCAGAAACTGGCCAAAGACCAAGCCATCGAGTTAGAGAAAAAAGCGGCCTTACAGGAAAAAGAACTGAAAGCCGCGATCATCCAGATGATTAACCAGCACAAAATCCGCGATACGGATGGTGATGCGGTGTATCAGTTTATTGATGACAGCAAGATCAAGAAGGTTTACCTGAACCAGCAGATCTATAATGCACTGGTGGCAGGCAGTCTGGTGATTGCACGTGAAAATGACAGTTATGTGTTCTTGCCTAAGGCTTTGGGAGATCGTATTAATGCCAAGATGCAAGGCTTTATCATTGTGAATAATTCAGAGAAAAATGAACAAATTACCGATGAAGAAGATCCGTATGCAGCCTATGTCATTCCGGATGACCTGATGTGGTAAGTTATTATTAGTATTTGATATCATACTAAACCGGCTTAGGCCGGTTTTTTTATATCAGATCACAGTCTAAAAGCTATTTCAGGTAAACACTTTCCAAAGATATGTATTAAAAGTTTAATTAAAATTAAAAAACTCAGCTTAAAGCTATAAACTCTTTCACAATTTTAACAGTGTGAGAAAAGATAAGTTGGAACAGTTTAAGCTTGTCCAGAATATACAAGTGTGGGCAGATCAATATCCCTGGCTAGAAATGCTCTCTTCATTGAGCATTGTGATTTTACTGGCAATTATTGCAAATTTATTTGCCAAACAAGTCGTTGTTCGCGGAATTCGTAAACTGATTTCCAAAATGCCTTTTGCACATAATGAAATCATTGCTGAGCATAGCGTGATCCGCCGTATTGCCAATATTGTGCCGGCCATTGTGATTATGAATGGAATTACCACCGTTCCGCATTTATCAGACAAGGTCGAGACCTTTATCCAGATGGGTGCGCAGGCCTTTATCTTCCTGACCATTGCCCTGGCGATTGGCGAATTGCTGAATATTTTTAACCTGATTTATCAGCGCAATCCGAAATCGCGTAACAAGCCGATTAAAGGCTATTTGCAACTGGTCAAGCTGATCATCTTCATCGTTTGTGGTTTGATGATTCTGGGGACTTTCCTCAAGAAAGATGTCTTTACCTTGCTGGCCGGTTTTGGTGCCATGGCTGCGGTACTGATGCTGGTGTTCCAAAATACCATCCTATCGCTGGTGGCTTCGGTACAGATTTCCTCTTATGACATGGTGCGTATTGGTGACTGGATTGAAATGCCATCTTTAAATGCGGACGGCGATGTCATTGATATGTCATTACACACCATTACCGTGCAGAACTTTGATAAAACAGTCACCACCATTCCGACCAATAAACTGGTGACGGATACCTTTAAAAACTGGCGTGGCATGCAGGAAGCCGGTGCGCGCCGGATTAAACGTTCCATTCATGTCGATCAGAGCAGCGTGCATTTCATGTCAGCTGAGGAACAGAACAAGCTGAAAGAATTTATTCTGCTGGATCAATATCTAAATACCAAAACTGAAGAACTGCAGCAATTTAACTTGCAGCTCAGCCATCATTCGCAATATAACCAGCGCCGTCTGACCAATCTGGGGACTTTCCGTGCCTATGTGGAGTTTTATCTGCAACAGCATCCGGGAATTAGTAAAAATCACTCGCTGATGGTTCGTCAGTTACAACCGACCAGTGAAGGTTTGCCTCTGGAAATTTATGCATTTACCAATACCACGGTCTGGGTCGAGTATGAAAATATCCAGTCGGATATTCTGGATCACCTGTTGGCGATTATTCCTGAATTTGGCCTAAAAGTGTATCAGGCACCTTCAGGTTTCGACCTCAAGGAATCTTTTAGCGTTTCCTGAAAAGCTGCGACAATCTTCAAATAAAATAAAAGCCTGAAACTGGCTACAGTTTCAGGCTTTTTAATTGGTCTAATTAAATAAAAATATAAAAAACGACAACTTAAACAAATATTAGATTGGATATTGAGATGCTCAGGCTGAGATTACAGACGCTTGCGGCTGCATCAGTTCTTGTAGCATTTTATAAAAATCATGTTCTGAGTCAAACTGCTCTTCACAGATCCTTTCGCCGTTTAGTAATAAATGATGATAGCTTTGATGCTCATAAATCACCGTGTTCAGAAACTGTGCACCGGGCATATGCTTGAGCAGGTGCTGTGTCTGTTTCATTTCTGCAAGTTGCTGCTGTTCAGGAATCTTATTCAATACCGTATAAATTTTTAATTGAGTATTATATTGTGCGATCCCAATCGCCAATTGCACCAGTTCGGTTTCAAGTTGAATATCTTCTGGATTGATGGAACTGGGAATAATCAGCTTATCTGCATGTTTCAGGACTGAACGCAAGGCAGATGTATCCTGCCCGTCAATATCAACAATAATATAGGCGAACTGCTGTTTCAGTAGTTCCAGACGATGATCCAGACTACGACCATCTTGTTTTAAGATATCCAGATGCTCGAAAGAAAATTGTTTATTTTTCAGATTTGCCCATTCATAACCATACGGTTCCAGATTGGCATCAATGAGCAAGGTCGCGCCTTGCCCACGTAATAACTCATTGATATACATCGCAATCGTGGTTTTTCCTGAGCCTCGTTTACGGCTGGCCACTACCCAAATACTCATCTTTAAGCTCTCTCGTTTTTGATTCTTTTTATGAGGAAAAATGGTTTAAACCTTAATATAATTATGGATTTAGAATTACGTATCTGGCATGAAAAGTAAAGTCTGATTTGGATAATAATTTTGTGGCTATTTCATCTAACCCTAGGCTTAAAAAAATTCAATCCTTTATAATCACCAAAGCAAAATACATGATAAGAGTACGATAATGTTTCGATGGCTTGAAAGACTGGTTGATCCCTATCCCACCAAAAACCTGAATCAACCTTTACCGACCAAGTTTTTTCCATTTGTCTGGCAGGCAGCCTACGGTGTGCGTCGTTATTTGCTGATTCTGGTGCTGTGTACGGCCGGTGCTGCCAGCTTTGAAGCCTTACTCTACTCAAAAATTGGCGATTTGGTAAATTGGCTCAGCAAAAGCCAGCCAGATACTTTTCTGGAGCAACATGCCAGCAACCTAACCTTGCTGAGCATTATCCTGCTGGCCAATATTTTCTTTGCCAGTGCCCAATCCCTGATCAAGCACCAGATCTTGTATAGCAACTTTCCGATGCGGTTACGCTGGCGCTTTCATAATTTACTGATGAAACAAAGTCTGGATTTTTTCCATAATGATTTTGCCGGACGTCTATCTGCCAAAGTCATGCAAACGGCGCTGGCCATCCGGGAATTCTGGGTCATTTTGGGAGATATGCTGGCCTATGTGCTGATTTATTTCGTCACCATCAATATCGTTTTAGGCAATATTTCTCCCTATTTAGTTATCCCTTTGATGGTGTGGCTACTGCTATTTATCTGTGCGGCCTGGTACTTTATTCCGCGTTTAAGCAAGATTTCCAAGTCACAGGCCGATGCGCGTGCCGTCATGACCGGCCGTGTCACCGATGCCTATACCAATATCCAGACTGTCAAGCTGTTTGCCCATGCTGGTCGAGAAAGCCAGTATGCTAAAACCTCCATGCAGGAATTTATGGTCACGGTTTACAAACAGATGCGTCTGGGGGCTCAGTATGAAATCAGTATTTTATTTCTGAGCATTATTCTCTATGGCGGTGTGTTGGGTACGGCCATCTGGCTATGGATGGAAGGACAGGCCGAATTGGGCATTATTGCAGCCACCACGGCCATGATACTCAAACTGAACAGTATTGCCGAGTTTATGATGTGGCAGACCTCTGCCCTGTTTGAAAATGTCGGGACCATTCAGGATGGTATGAAAACTTTAGGCCGCAAGATTGCCATTGAAGATAAACCCAATGCCAAAGAGCTACAGCTTCAGCATGGTGAAATTAAATTCGACAATGTCAGCTTTGCCTATAATGATAAAAATGTCATTGACCAGTTTAACCTGACCATTCGCCCGGGTGAAAAAATCGGGATTGTGGGACGTTCAGGCGCAGGTAAATCGACCCTGATTCAGTTATTGCTGCATTTTTATCATCTTGACCAAGGTCGTATTTTAATCGATGGGCAGAACATTGAAGATGTGACGCAGGACAGTTTGCGTAAGAACATTGCTTTAGTGACTCAAGACACTTCGCTGCTGCATCGTACCGTTGCAGAGAACATCAAATATGGTCGTCCTGATGCAACCGATCAAGAGATGTATGAAGCGGTACGTAAAGCCAAAGCAGAAGAGTTTATTCCTCATCTGACCGACTTACGCGGCAAAAGAGGCTATGAGGCTTATGTCGGTGAGCGTGGTGTAAAACTTTCTGGTGGTCAACGTCAACGTGTTGCAATCGCACGGGTATTTCTAAAAGATGCACCCATTTTGATTCTGGATGAAGCCACCAGTGCGCTGGATTCTGAAGTCGAAGCGGCCATTCAAAACAGCCTCGATGATCTGATGCAAGGCAAAACCGTAATTGCCATTGCGCATCGTTTATCGACAATTGCCCAGATGGATCGCCTGATTGTAATGGATCAAGGCAAAATTGCCGAGCAAGGTACCCATGATGAACTGGTAGCATTAAATGGAATCTACGCCCAGCTTTGGCAGCGTCAAACGGGCGAATTACTGATACAACAACAGATCAAAGCAACGAAGGATCGTGAATAATGCTGTATTTGGAAGATTTGAACATCGCTGACCGCTTTAGCAGCCGTAAATATCATATGGGACTGGAAGAAATTCAAAATTTTGCCCGGGCTTATGACCCACAAGTCTTTCATACTGATGAACAGCAAGCTGCAGCCCATCCGGTATTTCAGGGAATTGCCGCCAGTGGTTGGCATACTGCGGCAGTGGTTATGCGCTTGTGGACTGAATGTTTTCCTGTGGCTTATGGGCTCATTGGTTCAGAGTCGCATCTGCGTTGGCCTTGTCCGACCCGCCCCGGGGATGAAATTCACGTCGAAGTCGAAATCATGGATATTCAGCCCTCCAGAAGCAAAACTGATCGTGGGATCGTTAGCTACCAGACGCAGGCATTTGACCAGCATCATAAAATGATTTTTAGTTCAACCACTAAAATTGTGGTATTTAAACGAGGATTTTCTCCGGTTTAAATTGATTTTTAGGCGAAATTCAGGCTAATCTGCCACAATGATTGTGGCAATAGCCAAAACTTTGTCCAACAATTTTAATGAAAAAAATGGCAGTTTCATGCCAATATCAGACCATAAATAAAAAAATTTAAGTGAGTGCAACGGATCGCGCATGAAAACAATTGCTCCACGCCAAGATCAGGGAATTCCAGGTGTATACGCTCTTTTGCTGCTCGATGTCATTTCCCGCTGGGGATATAATGACGAATCGTTGTTCAAGTCCTTTGGCCTGAGTACGGAGCAGCTGGCGGATCCTGATTTTCGCATCCCGACACCTGTGGCCAATGAACTGGTCAAACATGCCCTCAAGCTGAGCGGTGAACCGACACTTGGTTATCATCTGGGTACCCAGATGCGGATTTCTATTCATGGTTTTATCGGCTATGCCATCATGACGGCCAAGGATATTACCGATGCATTAGTACTGGCCAACCGTTTCATCCAGCTGCGTATGCCCTTTTTACAGCTATTCTTTTCCACCTTTGGTGCCAAGGCTACAGTCCAGTTGCAAACCGATATTCAGCTGGAACCATTACGCACCGAAATCTCGATTGCACTGATTTTTGGCATGATCAGTATGGCCAAGGCCATTACCGGAATTGATTATGCCGCTGGAGAAATCGATTTTGATTTCAAAAAACCGGAAGGCTTTGAGCGCTTTATGGCCAAATTTCCACATCATCAGTTTCGCTTTGAACAGCCGCATTTGATCTTGAGCTTTGATAAGAGCTACCTGATGAACAAGCTGGTACATGCCGACCCGATTGCCAGTCAGATTGCAATTAACCAGTGTGAAACTGAACTCTCGGCCTTGGGCGAGCGACACCGGATTGCGATGCGGGTCCGTGATATTCTAACCCATTCCGAGCAGCATTATCTGAGTATTGAAAGTGTGGCAGATCGTCTGCATATGTCCGACCGCACCCTAAAACGTCAGCTGGCGGCTGAAGGTACCTCTTTTTCTACGCTGGTCGATGAAGTACGCTACCGGCATGCGACGTCGTTATTGTCCCGGACCGACTTTAGCTTGGAGCAGATTGCTGATGAACTTGGTTATAGTGATGTCGCCAATTTTAGCCGGGCATTTAAACGCTGGAGTGGTCGCAGCCCGAGCAACTGGCGCAAAGATCCTTATTTATAAAGGGTCATAAGCCTTTTGTTTTGGCCAAAAAGAATGTATAAAACATGTCAAAAATGATCTAAAGATTTTTAAGGAGTTATCAATGAATCATCCTTCAGAATTAAAGTACGCAAGTACGCATGAATGGGTACGCATTGAGGGTGATCTTGTTGTGACCGGTATTTCCGACCATGCACAGGATGCATTAGGTGATTTGGTCTATGTAGAGGCACCAGATCTTGATTCACACATCACTGCGGGTCAGCAAGCCGGTGTAGTTGAATCGGTCAAAACTGCGTCTGATATTCATGCACCTGTTTCTGGTATTGTTGTTGAAATCAATCCTGATCTTGAAGATGATCCTGATTTTATTAATGACGATCCCTATGGCAAAGGCTGGATCTATAAAATCAAACCAGACAATATGTCAGATGTTGAACACCTGCTCTCCAATACAGCATATGAAGCTGGCCTATAAACCCGCTTATATTTAGAAAATCAGCCTGCGGGCTGATTTTTTTTATGCCATAGATATTGTTCAGCTTTCCCAATCGGCTTCAATTACATATATTCATATTAAAATATTATTGTATTTTTCACGTATATTTCCTAAAGTACTGAACAGGGCGCGCTGCACTCCTGAATATGCCACACTTATTTATAACAATAATTTTCCATTCTAAGACCAGCGTCTCATCACCCATCATTTTAGGATAATCATGAATGCCATTGTAGCGCCGTTATGGACCAAGTCATTTGTACTGTGTCTGGCCAACAACCTGTTTTTATTTATTTTTTATTTTGCGCAAACCACAATTTTGCCAATTTATATCTTAAAGGAATTAGGTGGTAATCTGACCCAAGCTGGTCTGGCCATGACCTTATTTATGGTCTCTGCCATTGCAGTACGTCCTTTTAGTGGCTTAATTATCGAAAAATTCGGCATACGCAAAACTTTAATTGTCTCAGAAATATTTTTCAGTCTTTTTTCCTTAGCTTACCTGCTCGCTGATCAGCTCACGATTCTGTTTATCATCCGTTTCTTGCATGGCATCTGGTTTAGTATTCTGACCACAGCCTGTGTGCCGGTGGTCAACCAGTTTATTCCAGAACAGCGTAAAGGCGAAGGCATGGGTTATTTTGTCATGTCTGTCAATCTGGGAATTGTCCTGGGGCCTTTAATTGGTCTGAGCTTGATTGAATACTGGTCTTATTTTCAGGTCAGCACCTTGTTGATCGCTTTGGTTTTTATCGGCTTTATCTTCTGTTTACTGATTCCGGTCAAAGAGCCTGAAAAAATGATCGACCACACCGACAAGAAAACATCACTAGGGCTGACTGATTTTGTCGAAAAGAAAGCACTGCCTGTGGCAGGACTTGCCATGCTGATTTCCTTTTCTTATGCCAGCATCATGTCTTTTATCGCGCCATTTGCAGCCAGTAAGGATTTAATGGCCTATGCCGGTTTATTCTTTGTGGTATTTGCAATTTCCATGATGAGCCTGCGTCCGATCACTGGAAAAATTTATGACCGCAAAGGTCCACAATACGTGATTTATCCGGCACTGCTGGCTTTTAGTCTGGGTCTGTTTTTACTGAGCCAGATTCAGACTTTATGGGGATTTATGCTGGCTGCGGTTCTGGTCGGAGTCGGTTTTGGTAGTGTGCAACCGTGCATTCAAACCTTAGCCATTCAACGTGCACCAAAACACCGGATTGGCTACGCAACTTCGACTTTTTATACCTGCTATGATCTGGGTATTGCCATTGGCTCAGTCCTGATCGGTGCTATCATTGCCGCTTATAGTTATCAAACTGCTTTTGTGATTTGTGCTGTCTTGACCCTAAGTAGTATGGGATATTTTCATCTGGTGGTTCAGGCTAAAGCAGTCAAAAATAGCTAACCCAAAACAGGCAGAATTCAAATCTACCTGTTTTGATTGTTTCCCAAGACAGTCTTTATTCAGCTACAGCTTGATTTTCTGCTGATTTTTCTTCAGGTTTTGGTTTTTGTAGCATAGAAAACTGCGTACTTTCTCCGACTGCTGCATTATCCTGACGATTACTTTTTAGCTTGATCTGTAAGCGTAATTCATTGGTGGAGTCGGCATTGCGTAACGCTTCCTCATAAGAAATTTCGCCCTGGTTATACAATTCAAATAAGGCCTGGTCAAAGGTTTGCATCCCCAATTCACGGGATTTTGCCATAATCGCTTTCAGCTCATGAAACTCACCTTTCAAAATCAGGTCGGAAATCAATGGCGTATTTAACATGATTTCAATCGCTGCACGACGGCCTTTACCATCCTGCGTCCGAATCAGACGCTGGGAAATAATCGCCTTCATATTCGAGGATAAATCCATCAATAACTGATTGCGGCGCTCTTCCGGGAAGAAGTTAATAATCCGGTCTAAAGTCTGATTGGCATTGTTGGAGTGCAAAGTTCCCAGACAAAGATGCCCGGTTTCGGCAAAAGCAATCGCATGTTCCATGGTTTCAGTATCACGAATTTCCCCGATCAGAATCACATCGGGTGCCTGACGCAAGGTATTTTTCAGCGCATTGTGCCAGGAATGACAGTCCACGCCGACTTCACGATGCGTAATCATGGATTTTTTATGTTTATGTACATACTCCACCGGATCTTCCACGGTAATAATATGCCCGGCTGAATTTTCATTGCGGTAGTCAATCATCGCAGCGAGCGAGGTTGACTTTCCTGAGCCGGTTCCCCCGACCACCAGCACCAGACCACGTTTCTCCATAATCACATGTTTAAGTGAATCAGGAAGTTTGAGCTTCTGGAAATTTGGAATTTCTGCGGTAATAGTACGAATCACCATGCCAACATTGAGTTGTTGCTGGAACACGTTGACCCGAAAACGCGAAACACCCGGCACAGTGATAGCAAAGTTGCACTCCAGTTCCGTTTCAAATTCCTTGCGCTGCTTTTCATTCATCAGGCTATAGGCAAACAGCTTGGTTTTTTCAGCCGTCAGTTCTTGCTGTCCAAAAGGCTTCATTAAACCCTGATGTTTAATACTCGGTGGAAAGTCGGCGGTAATAAATAAATCTGAACCACCATATTCGACCACTTTGGTCAGCATGTGGTGCATGAATTTTCGTGCTTCTTCTAAGAGCTCTGTTGCAAACATCAAGATCCCCAAACAACCTGCCATGACATTAAATTATTGAAAAAAAGGTTATATATTCAAATGGATATATTGTCTTTTAATTGTGTAGGGATTTATAAGAGGACACAAACAGATTTTATTTATTTTATAAAATTTATCATCTTATTTGTGTGATGTATTTCATGTTAAGTCAATTTACTGGGAAGCACTTTAAGCTTCTAAAATAAAATGCACTTTCACCAAACCTGTTCAGAGAAAGTGCTTTTAAAGCTTTATGCACTGCGTTTTAGACAGCGAAGCGATAAATGCTGAGCAATGCCAAGCAACAACTGTTCAGTTTTTACCCAGCCCAGACATCCATCAGTAACTGATTGACCATACACCATCTCTGCAGAAATTTTCTGGTTGCCATCCACCAAGTGACTTTCCAGCATTACGCCGCGAACATTGGTCTGCAGGCGTTCTGCGACGATTTGCTCCAGCACTTTAGCTTGCAGCATTGGATTTTTTGCACTGTTGCCATGACTACAGTCAATCACCAGTGCTGGCAATTCTGCTGAGTGTTTCGCTTTGATTTTCTCGATTTCTGAGCACTGGTAATTCGGCCCACTGTTTGAGCCACGTAAAATCAAATGTGCTTTAGGATTGCCCTGAGAGTTTAAAATACAGGGTAAACCGGACTGACTCATGCCTAGGAATTGATGCGGATGAGAGGCAGACTGGATTGCATCCAGAGCAATCTGGATTGAACCGTCAGTGCCGTTTTTGAAACCGATGCTGTAGGGCATGTGACTTGAGATTTCACGGTGAATTTGCGATTCACTAGTGCGTGCGCCAATGGCACCCCAAGCCAGTAGATCATCAAAATAAGCAGTTGCCATCGGACTTAAAATTTCAGATGCAATTGGCAAGCCCATTTCAATAATTTTAAGGTATAAAGCACGGGATTTTTCCAGGCCCAATTGCATATTGGAAGAACCATCGAGGTTCGGATCGTAAAGAAAACCTTTCCAGCCCACGGTCGTGCGTGGTTTTTCGATATAAGCACGCATGACCAGAAAAATTTGATCAGACACCTGGGCTTGTAGCTGTTTTAATTTTTCTGCATATTCTAAAGCCGAGGCTTCGTCATGAATGGAACACGGGCCTGTAACCACCATTAAACGATGGTCCTTGCCTTCTAATATATTTTGAATGGTTTGACGTTGTTCAGCGACTTGATGAGCCAATTGCGCAGACAGGGGCAATTGCTGTTTCAGTTGCTGAGGTAAAGTTAAAATGGTTTCAGCGTGATGTTGTTGTGATGTATTTAAGGTATTCATGACTTTAATCCTGGGACTGGCAATCAGTCCAAACTTTTATTTGAGCGTTATGGGTCTAATTAACGAGGTCGAGAGTGTCATGAGCTGACTAAAGTAAGACCAATAAAAGTTGTTAAAATATGAATAGTTAAAGTTTGTCATGGCTGTCTCCAAAGTTTTGTAAAAATGATAAGCATAAAAAAACCTGATCAGGGTTGCCGATCAGGTATAAACTGGTGGGCAACCTGTTCATTGCCCAAACGCATTCAGGCAATTATCTAAACTGCCAGAAATAAAAATATGCGTTTGAAATGATAGGTTGCTTTAACATGTTATGTCTTTCATAAAATGTGAATCTAAAATTAAAATACGCGGTCTCTGCGCATTTGACAAGCATTAAATATAAAAAAATATTTATTAACTTTTCTACTTTTATTTATCAATTTACTGAATAGTGTTGAATATCGATAAAATTGGCAAAACCTGTAAATTTAATATAGGTCTTGCCAATCAAATTCAATACACAGATTAAAAATTAGTGTGTAACGCGATTCCAGGCATCACGTACCGCATATTTCGCCTGTTCCCAGTTTAAACGCGATTGGCCCTTCATCTGTTCCCATTTTACTCTAAGCTCAGGTTCAACATCTTCAAAACGGGTATTGGCATCATAGCTGCCGCGGTTTTCATAACCGACCCGATACGCCGTATCATAATCACGGTCATAATCCAGATCGCTATAGGTGGTACGAGCCTCTGAATAGTATGGTGTATTAATGGAATTATCACGCCAATAAGCTTGTTCTTCTGTTGGGTTCATCGCTTCGCCGACACCCTTACCTGCCAGACCGCCGACCACTGCACCAACAACCCCACCCACAGCTGCACCTACAGGGCCACCTGCTGCACCAATGGCTACACCTGCTGCTGCGCCACCTGCAGCGCCTACACCTGTACCAACAGGGTGTGCGCCCGGTTCACCGGTAATTGGATCGGCATTTAAATCATCACGCACATCTTTAGGAGAGTTTTTTATTACATCACGATCAAAATTATCATTCGACATAGCGCTTATCCTTATTCTTTAAAATGGTTTAATCACGTATTTTGATACGCTCTATTTAATATAAGCATCTCGAATGTAATGACATTAGCAGCTTTGTGTTAGTTCAGTGATTCTCTGTCAGGCTTTCATGCACTAATGTATCCTGAATTAAGTGAAACGCACATAAAAAAGACCGGTATTAAACCAGTCTTTTCAAAATCAAACGCTCACTTATTCAAAATGAATAACGGTACGAATTGATTTGCCTTCATGCATCAGGTCAAAAGCATCATTGATCTGTTCAAGCGGCATGGTATGCGTCACAAAAGGTTCAAGTTGAATTTCACCTTTCATGGATTGTTCTACCATGCTTGGTAATTGTGAACGACCCTTCACTCCACCAAATGCAGTCCCCATCCATTTACGGCCTGTGACTAACTGGAATGGACGGGTGGAAATTTCTTTACCTGCTCCAGCGACTCCAATAATCACCGACTGACCCCAGCCACGGTGCGCACATTCAAGCGCTGAACGCATCACATCAACATTACCGATACATTCAAATGAATGGTCTACGCCCCAACCCGTCATTTCTACAATTACTTGCTGGATTGGCTGATCAAATTCTTTTGGATTTAAGAAATCTGTGGCACCAAACTGTTTTGCCAGTTCAAATTTATCCGGATTGGTATCTACCACAATAATACGACCTGCTTTGGCCTGACGTGCACCTTGTACCACAGCCAGACCGATACCGCCTAAACCGAATACTGCAACACTGTCGCCTTCTTGGACTTTGGCCGTGTTATGCACCGCACCAATACCAGTGGTTACGCCACAGCCGAGCAGACACACATGCTCATGATTGGCTTCAGGATTGATTTTTGCCAGGGAAACTTCAGCAACCACGGTATATTCAGAAAAGGTTGAGCAGCCCATATAATGATAAATCGGCTCACCATTATAAGAAAAACGTGTGGTTCCATCCGGCATGACACCCTTACCTTGAGTTGCACGCACAGCCACACACAAGTTGGTTTTGCCAGATTGACAGAACAAGCATTCGCCACATTCAGCAGTATAAAGCGGAATTACGTGATCGCCCGGTTTCAGACTGGTGACACCTTCACCAACTTCGACCACCACACCTGCGCCTTCATGGCCTAAAATCGCCGGAAATACGCCTTCAGGATCTTCACCAGACAACGTGAATGCATCGGTATGACACACTCCGGTATGGCTAATTTTTACCAATACTTCACCTGCTTTGGGTGGAGCAACATCTACTTCCACGATCTTTAAGGGCTGACCTGGACCAAACGCAACCGCTGCACGTGATTTCATGTAAAACTATCCTTTTTTGCTGATTTACAGATGACTAACAGTAACCTCTTTCTATTCGGAGATTCAACTATTAACATCAGAAGATAAGGAATAAAAAATCCTATAATTAATGGAACATCAATGACTAACCCTTCACCTTTTGTTTGTTTGAACATTTTAACTTTGAGCATGATTCTTTCTGGCTGCGAACTGGCTGCAAATACTGCTGAACAAGCAGAAATCACGCCGGTTCGACCTGCGCACTGGATTGATAATCAAATTTCAAAACAGCAGATGAATGAAGGAAAAACTGCTTTTTTACCACTCTATGATGGTTTTATGAGTATGGCCGCACGTTTGCACCTGATCAATAAAGCCCAATATCATCTGGATCTGCAATATTACATCTGGAAGGATGATTTTATCGGCAACATAATGCTGGCCCAGCTGTTAAAAGCCGCAGATCGCGGTGTCAAGGTGCGAGTGCAGATTGATGACCAAAATGGCACCCAGCTTGATGATAAACTGCTGGCCTTAAGCCAACACCCAAACTTTGAAGTGCGGATTTTTAATCCTTATAAATTCCGTCATTTACGTGCGCTGGATTATGGCTTTAGAATGAAACAGATTAATCATCGCATGCACAATAAACTGATCATTGCAGACGGTACCGCAGCTGTCACTGGTGGCCGTAATATCAGCAGTGAATACTTTGATGCCAGCGAAAATTTCCAGTTTACCGATGTCGATATTTTCTTTGCAGGTCAACCCGTAGAAAATGCCAATCAGACCTTCATCAATTTCTGGAATGATAAGCTGAGTTATGATGTTCGGCAGATTCTGAATGATTCAGGTCATCCGGAAATGTTAAAAAGGCTAAGAGCTGATTTTGCGCGCGAAGAAGTGGATGAAACTGAATTAAAACGCCGAGTAGGTATTGCCGAAAAACAAGTTGCAGAGCACTTAAAGAAACAACCTATCTACTGGGCACCGGCTTATTTTGTCGCGGATACACCTGCAAAAGCACGTCCGCATGCAAAAAATGGCGATTATATTTACACCCATATGCTTGAACTGATGGGCGAGCCGAAAAATCATCTGGAACTGGTCTCCTCGTATTTTATTCCCACACAAAAAGGCACAGATTATTTAAGTATGCGTGCACAACAGGGTGTCAAAATTAGAATCCTGACCAATTCTTTTCAGGCCAATGATGTAGCTGTGGTACATGCTTATTATCAGCAATATCGTCAGCAACTCTTGAAAAATGGCATCGAACTCTGGGAGTTTAAACCTTATATAGTCCGGCCAGAACGGACTTGGTATGAAATTATGACCGGTGACATCATCCCTGCCAAAAATAAAAACAGTTCGAGTCTACATGCCAAATTTTTTGATCTGGATGGTATGGTGTTTGTGGGTTCATTTAATTTTGATCCGCGTTCAGCTTATCTGAACACCGAAGTCGGTTTGGTGGTTAAATCGGAAGATTTTCAAAAGGAAATCTCTAATGCGATGAATCAATTTTTACCGCGTGTGGCCTATCAGCTCAAACTAAATGAAAAAGATGAAATAATCTGGTTAGAGCACCAAAAAGATGGCCGTACTATTCAGCATGTACATGACCCTGAAACCACAAAATTTCAGCGTTTTATGATGAATCTGGTGACGAAATTCCCGGGGGAATGGCTGATGTAATGACATTGTAATTAATTTGGCATTACACAACGTACATAATCCATTTTCCGGGGGCATGGTAGCGTCAAGTCATCTGGCGCTATCATCGCTTAAAGGGTTTTACAGGCGATTAGCCTTGCTTTAAAATTCAACTTTTCCAATATTTTGCGATTTTTCGCCCTCTACTCCCATGCAATTTTTTGATTTAAGCCGTCAGTTTAAATTCAGTGATATCCTGACGCCTGTAAAAACTCTCCATGATTTATCTCAGCAAGAATGGTATTTGGCCAAAATTCGGGTAGAACATGATTGTCTGTCTGAATCCGATATTATTCAGGGTCAAGTTGTTCTAAAATCCAGTGAAAATATACAGCTCGAGTTAGAGTGGTTGATTCACGATAGTGGCCATGAACTTCAGGTTTTATTTAAAGGTGTCGAAACTGAAACATCTGAAGAAACAGGAATCATGCTTAAAGGCGCACAATTAGTCGATGAACAACAGCAATTGCTCTCTGCACAGGCGCTCAGTTTATGGATTGATGGGACGTTATTGCCGATGTTGCCAGAGATCCGTCAGGAAATTAAAACCCGTTTAAACCTGTGGGACTATGTGGAATATGATGGTTAATCGCCGAGTTTTCTATTTTTTAAAGAGCTCATGTGGCTCTTTTTTTATGATGTAAATAGCATTTTAGATTGATTAAATTGCCCTATCTTCAATTTTTTCAGACAATGCCAAGCTAAGTAAGTTGTTATAAAATTTATAAAAAATAATAAGAGAATCAAGACATGATTTCTGATAATGAATGGCATCAGATACGCCAAGTGGTCGCTGATGCACAACGGGCTGCCATGCATTGCTCTATTGCAACAGTCAATTGCAAAGGTTTTCCTAGTATTACTCCGATTGGAACCATATTTCTCAACAAAAAGACCAGTGCGGGTTTCTTTTTTGATACTTATTCCACTACTTTTTCTGAAAATTTACAGCATCAACCCATGGCCTGCATACAGGCCGTCAACAGTAGCAAACTGTTTTGGATTCATTCGTTGCTTAAAGGTAAATTTAAGCGTTATCCAGGAGTACGCTTATATGCAGAAATTGGCCCTTTACGTCCGGCCTCGCCAGAGGAAATACAGCAGGTGGAGTCTCGTATTCGAGCTTTAAAATGGACCAAAGGTAGCCAGTTAATCTGGTCCAGCTTTCATCATGTCCGGGAGATTAAAATCAAAAGCTATCGCTGGGTCGAATATCCAAATATGTGAATAAATAAGGTTAATAACTTATAAATAGTAAGTTTATTTCTTTTTTAACCTAAAACTTCTCTAACCATTTTCATCTAATTATTGGATTAAATATTAAACCAGCCCCACATATTCAAACATCAGCCGGTAACTTTCGGCTTTTTTTTCCAAGGAAAGTGGATAAGCCCGCGAAGATGAAGGCATACGGTATAAATGTAATTCTCGACCATTAAACCGGGTTTGTGTCGGTTGCCCAATTTTGGGCTTTTCAGCATCCTCTGGCATAGACAGCATCAATGTATCTGTTGCCTTGTCACCGGTGGTCATAATATGGTGACATTCAGGCATCTGTACCAGTAAATCTTGCAGATTGGTCGGCACGACAATTTCCAGAAATTTATCCGAAGCATTCCCTTTCAAGCGTCGGATCTGATAGGCACTGTCAAAAATCGCAATCCCCGTTTCAATTAAAAAATCCCGGATTAATTGTTCCTGAAATTTTTTATTTTCAATATCCAGAAAATGGTCTTTATTTTGAAAGAAAATTAAACCAAAAATCCGCCACATATCATTTTGATAATTTGGATAATAAAAGTTCATTTTCCAACGCGTTGCTGGTGGTGGAAAACTACCCAGCATCAACAACTTGGCATTGGGCGGTAAAAAAGGTGCTAATGGATGCGTTTCAATATCAGACATAGGATTAATTAAATTAAGAACTTTCAACTATTTTAGAATTTCTGCCGAATCTTGCTAGCCACTTCTTGTCCCCAAAGTGTATAGACTTCCTTACTCGGATGAAAACCATCTGCTGCCATTTGTAAATTCATGGCACGATACTTTTCAATATTGTATTCAATCCATTGCATATTTGCCTGATCTTCAACAAATCTTGCTAGCTGCTGATTCATTTTCTTGGCATATTGACCAAACAGCCAGGCCAAAGGATTGGGTAATGCCGGAAACATATTCATGGGTGGTACACCTGCTGCAATGATCAGTTCAGGGCTGAATTTTTGTTGAATCATGGCATACAGTTTTTTCTGTTTTTGAATCCAGATATCAGCCGGCATGAGCTTGGTTACATCATTTACACCAACTGAGCTAATGACCACATCAAAATGTTCTGTCTCCAGTTGTTCTATGGCACGAATCACTTTAGCTGTGCTATCCCCTGTTTTTGCATGCAATTTCCATTGAATTTTAAAGTTATGCTGCAAATCTTTTAAAATGGCGCCCAGCAATGCATCATCCTGATGCTCTACCCCAACGCCGGCAGCCGCAGAATCGCCGACAATCAGTATAGAAAGCGGCTGGCCTTGACCGCACGTTCCTTCACGTTCACCCTCCGGTTCTGGGAGTTGCACAGTGTTTTTTTTGACGCGATTGCCCTGAATTACCAATACTGGAATTAATGCAAGAGTCGATATTTTCAGCCACATAAATCTATACTTTAAATATAAAACAATGAATTAGAACTTTATTGTAACCTGTCATGCTATGAGTTTTGATAAAACATCATGTAAATAATTGAATAAATATATAAAAATAATTGAAAGACAAATCTGTGTTTATAATTGATAATAATTATCATTACTATTTTTAAAATTAATTGGGGGATGATTTGAAATACTTATACTTAAGCACACTCTTACTAAGCGCACTATCATTACATAGTTTGGCAGATTCACCTTCCTCAATGGAGCAAGCACCTTATGCTGCAGCGTGTGAAGCAGTTCAACCCGAAAGCGACCTGTTAAAAAGTTTACAGCAGCAATTAAAGCAGTCTCCTGAAAACCGAGCCGGATTAATCCAACAATTCTGGGAAAAGTGCAAAATCAAACTACACCCATTATTGAGCCACTTGATCAGGATCATGTTCGACTGATTTTTTTATGGAAAACAGCCAAACATAATATGCGTCTGGTCGGTGGCCCGAGTAATGATCATGAATGGTTGACTCGCCTGCCCGATACCGAGATCTGGTTTAAGGAAAATATTGTGAACCGTCGCTATATCGGCAGTTATAGTTTTGCAGTGGATTTACCAAATTTGGAGGGTTATCTATCGAATTACTGTGCACATTTAAACCCAGAACTCAAAGAACCCCAGGCGCAGCGCCGTGCTGTATTGCAGGTATTACAACTTGATCCATTGAATCCAAAACGCTGGCTTAAAGAAAATACTGCCTCTAAACTGAGGAATGAAAATATTATCGCCCTGGATCAAGCCCCTCCCTTTATCGATCCTAAACGCTATCCAGATCATCCGCAGCCTGAACTAAAACGTTATCAGCTATCCAGCCAGTTTTTAAAAAATCAACGTCGCGTTGAAATCTATCAATCTAAAAAAACTGCACAACAATCTTATATCACGGCTATTTTCTTTACCCGGAATTTTCAGGTTTTTTTAATCAGGAATTTTTGCCTTGGCTCGATCAGAAAATCGTACGTGATAAGCAAAAAACAGTTCTTCTCGGCTCCAGTTTAGGAGGGCTGAGCAGCTTATCTTGCCTTAGAAAATCCGCAGCACATTAGTCATGCTGTGCCTTTATCCGGCTCGTTCTGGTGGTCACCTGAACCACACTCAAAAATCAATGGTATGAATCAATTAATTCATAATTTAAAAAAACAGCCTCAACAGTATTTTCATATTTCAGCGAATCGTTATGAATCTTCGCGTACCAACAATGACTTAAGTATTCTGGAAACGTCACCCATCGTGGCACAAGCTTTAAAATCCAAAGGGCATGAGGTCAGATATCAGGTTTATGAAGGCGCACATTCCTATGCAATTTGGCAGGTGATATTGCAAGATGCTTTGCTGCACTTCTTTGCAAATTCCAAAGAGTAGATAAAAAAATCCTGCATTTGCAGGATTTTTTTAATTTAGTTTTATTTTGTTTGAATATCATTCCAGCGGTTTAAACGTTTAAATGTGCCCAGGTCATTAAAACGTACGCCCACTTCTTTCATCACTTTATGCGCCGTTTTCGAGGTCATTTGACGAATATAAAAAGGCTCTTTAACGACAAAGTGATGAATCGCATGCGTGGCCCCAAAATTGCAGCAAAACAACTGAAATGGCATCATCCACCAAGGCGTCAGTACTTGTGTTTGCTTGATGACATCCCTCGGATCAATATCGCCATAATAATGCATATTCGAGCTGACAAATTGCAGGCTAAATGAACGGATAAAATTGGGAATCAGCCAGATGACTGCAATAAAATTAATGATTGGCATTGCTTCGATTACGACTTGCGACCAGCGCATCTCATAGCCAAATAAAGGCACGATTGCATTTGAAACATGGAACACGACAAATAAATAAAATAAGCCATAATAAAGAATGCTTAATGGCACAAAGCCCAATAGCTGGGAAATCATGGCAATTTTACGTTCTTTTTCAGGCTGTTTTTCCAGAAAAAGATGGATCATTTTAAACATCTGAAAAGGACGCAGATAAACCGACATCAATTGATCACTGATGATCAAAATCCGGCGAATTCCCCAGGGCATACCATTGCTGATTCCACGTTCTTCCAGATCATGTTCAGTTCCAGAATATTTATGATGATGCAGGTGTAAACGACGACGTGCCCACGGACTAATGGTATTTGGACGCGCCAACCACACCAAAGCCAGCATCAAGTGATGTGCCCAGGGCGTTTTTTTGAAATACATATAATGAATTAAGTCATGCTCTAATTCATGCGTTAATGAAGCAAAAATTGCAATTAAAGGAATCGTCAGCCATACAGAAAGATAGCCATAGGCATAGGCCAATGCGCATAAAACCATACCGATCCAGGCAAAACCGAGAATACTGGCACCAATAAAATTTTGATGTTTCAATATTGGATAACGGTTACGTAAATCTTCACCTGCCTGTGTCACCACAGTTCTAACTTTGGAGATACGCTGCTGGTCTGTCATCTCTGAAGATGTAGACATATAGAGAACCTTTAATTTCTGGACAGTTGCACATTAAAGGAAATTAAAAAAAAGAGAAGTGATCTTTTGACTGTCCGAGCGAGTATGTCCAAGTTTTGGACAATTTTGGCACTTTTTCTAAGATGAATAAAAATACAGGGAGGTCATGCGTAATTTTTTATGAGATTCAGTCTCTAAAAAATCTGCTTTTTAACAGCAATTTATCTCTATATTAATTAAACTTGGTTTGCCTTGAAATAATAAATATTTCATTATTAAAAGCTTATCAAACTACCTGATCCTGATTAATCGAATTAACGAGCTTTGTTTTCTTTACACAGGATAGTGCATGTATTTGGCACATTTTTATCTGCAACTTTGCTAACGCTAGCATTAGCGTTGACTTTGCAAAGCAATTTTTTCAAGTGAAATTACCAGCAAAAAAAGTTCTGAAGTTCTAGAAAAGTAAAAAGCCCCTTATGGAGCTTTTAGATTTTAAACCTTAGCCTAATTTATTCACCAATTTCAGCGGCAATATTTTCATCGCCAGACCCAATGGCAGCCATGGCCATTTTGGCACATAAGCCTTTACTGGCGCTTTTTCAATTTCAGCAGCAAGTAAACGCGATCCGGTTTTTTCATCCACTTCAAATGGCAGTTTCTTGGCGCCTTCATTAAGTTCGGTACGAATATAGCCCGGGAAAATTGTGGTGACTTTGATTGGCGTATCAATCAGTTCGGCACGAATCCCTTCGGCCAGATGTGCAACACCTGCTTTACTTGCACCATAAGCGGTTAAATGTTTAGGCATACCGCGCATGGCACTCATTGAAGAAATCATGACCAGATGGCCTGAATTTTGCGCCCGGAAAATCTCTACTGCTGCTTCACATTGCGCCAAGGCCGAAATAAAATTGGTTTCAACTGTGGCCTTATTAATGGCAAAGTTTCCCTTGCCAATACGACGGCCTTCACCAACTCCGGCATTGACAATCACCCGGTCAATCGTGCCAAAATCTTGTTTAAAAGCACGAAATACGTCAAAGACCTGATCATAATTAGTGACATCTAAAGTTTTAGCAATTACTTGAATGCCGTATTGACTCTCCAACTCTTGTTTAAGTATTTCCAAACGATCCAGGCGACGCGCGCAGATGGCCAGGTTATAGCCTTTCTGAGCAAATTCGCGTGCCATACCTGCACCAATTCCTGAACTTGCACCAGTAATTAAAATTGTTTTTGCCATGTGTTTTACCTTATTCCTTTATTTTTCTAAGCGATCAGATTTGCGGTACAGATTTAAATCCAGGTCAATAAATCCGGACGTTGCGCTTTAATGTAATGATGTTCATTTAGGCTTAATAGCTGGGGTTGGTTGCCTACCAGACGTAGCGTGGTCATGCTGGTATTGGTAATTGCCCAGTTTAGAGCAAAGGTTTTATTCGGAGACAAACCGAGAATTTTGCCCGCAGCAACCGAAATGACCCCGCCCGACGTAAACACTACAGCATAGCGCGGTTTCTTTTCAGCCAGATCATCACACAAATGCTGCAATGCCGTTTCCACCCGCTGTTTGAAATCCGGCCAGGATTCTTCATATTCATGGTGATAGTCACCGCCAGTCCAGCGCTCAATTGCACCTTCAAAAATTTTACTTAAATAGGTGCGTGGATTGGCATGCTGCGATACATCTTCTTTCAACAGTTCAGGTTGATTAAAGCGTGGCTCATATTGAGCAAAGACTTGTTGATGATTAAATTCGTTCCAGGCTGAATCTGTAACTGGCTCACTTTCAGGAAAACATTCAGCCAAGGCCAATTGCGCCGTTTGTTGATGACGCTGCATGGAGCCTGCCACCACATAAGGTGCTTCTTTTAAAATTTCATCAAAATAGCGACCCAATAATTTGGCTTGTAATTCACCATTTGGAGAAAGTTTGTCATAGCTTTCTGCACCGAAAGACGCCTGTCCATGGCGGATTAAATAAATCGTCGTCATTTCGGCATCAACTCCTTAAATTTGGTCATATATTTCTGTGCAATATCATTGGCCTCAATTTTCTGGCGGCCAATCAGTTTTAAGGCACGAATATGCAAGGCATGAATCACAATCCAGAAATCTTTAAATGCTGGATTATTGGTCTGTTTATGATAATAGCGATAATAAATTTGCTGCGCGATCACCGCCAAACGGAAAACTCCAAAGACTTCATAGAAGGTCCAGTTTTCAGGGGTTAATCCGGTTTTTTCCAGATAATAATCCACCACTTCTTTACGGCTAAACATGCCTTTTAAGTTGGTGGGTTGACGACGTGTGGCTTTAAAAATTGCATTATCCGTATCTTCAACCCAGTAAGCCAAAGCTGAACCCAGATCCATCAATGGATCACCGAGTGTCGCCATTTCCCAATCCAGAACGCCAATGACTTGAGTCGGATCGTTTGGATCTAAAATGACATTATCAAAACGCCAGTCATTGTGAATCAGACAGGTTTTAGCATCCGCTGGGGTATTGTCTTTAAGCCACTGACGGACATATCTGAAAGATGGCACATTCAAGGTCTTGGCTTTGGCATAACGTACATCCCAACCATCTACCTGACGATGACAATAGCCCTCGCCTTTGCCTAATTTCTCCAGTTCAGTACCCACATAAGGCACCTGATGCAACTCAATCAGCTTATCAATGACGTTAATACACAGTTCACGTACCTGAGCTTCATTAAAATTCAGTTTTCTGGGTAAATTGGCGCGTGGAATAATGCCTTCAATGCGTTTCATCACATAGAAGTCGCAGCCAATCACGGATTCATCCTGACAAAGTGCCACCATCTCTGGTAATACCGGATAAAACTCGGAAAGTGCATACTGAACCTTAAATTCACGGGCCATGTCGTGGGCAGATTTGGCTTTGGTACCTTTGGGTGGACGACGCAGGATTAAATCGGCATTGTCATATTTCAGACGATAAGTCCAGTTCGATGCGCCACCCGAATATTGAGTAACTTCGACCGGGCCTTCAAGTTGAACGCCCTGCCCAATCAGCCAGTTTCCTACAGCCTGAACATCCAGTTCCTCACCTGCACGAACCGATCCACCGACATCAATAACTGCCATAATTTTTCCTTCAATTCTTTTTCAAATGTCTTCAAACTTTATATCGTGTTTAAGCTTATTTTTTATGGCGTGTACTGTAACCGCGTTTAGCCAGTTCCAGTTTTGCGATCATACCTTTATGCACTTCATCTGGTCCATCCGCCAAACGTAGGGCACGTGCCTGAGCAAAGAATCCGGTGAGTGGCGTATCACGGGAGACACCAGCACCACCGTGAATTTGTATGGCCATGTCCACTACTTTTTCTAATACACTTGGCGCAACCACTTTAATGGCCGAGATTTCAGTCAAAGCCGCCATATTCCCTAAAGTATCCATTTTATAGGCTGCATACAAGGTTAAAAGACGTGCCTGATCAATCGCGACCCGTGCTTCAGCAACACGTTCCAGATTACCACCCAGTTTTAAAATTTCTTTACCAAAGGCAGTCCGGCTCATACCGCGGTCAATCATCAGCTCCAAAGATTTTTCCGCAGCGCCGATACAACGCATACAGTGGTGAATACGGCCTGGCCCGAGACGACCTTGAGCAATTTCAAAGCCTTGACCGGCACCACCAATAAAACTGGCAACTGGAACGCGGACATTTTCAAAACTGACTTCACCATGACCATGCGGTGCATCATAGTCGCCAAATACCGGTAACATTCTTTCGATTTTCACACCCGCCGTATCGACAGGAACCAGAACCATGGAATGCTGATGATGACGGTCTTTGCTTTCATCTGGCGTATGTGCCATAAAAATAATGACTTTGGCATTGGGATCGCCCAGACCTGATGACCACCATTTACGGCCATTCAGAACAATTTCATCGCCTTCGATGACCGCCGTTGCTTGCATATTGGTCGCGTCACTAGAAGCCACCGCCGGTTCAGTCATACAAAATACAGAACGGATTTTGCCTTCAAGTAATGGCAAAAGCCATTGCTGTTTCTGTTCTTCAGAGCCATAACGCCAGAGGACTTCCATATTGCCGCTGTCTGGCGCATTACAGTTAAATACGGTCGGTGCAATCAGGCTACGGCCCGAAAGCTCGGCAATATGAGCATATTCATTGACTGATAAACCTTGGCCCAGTTCAGGACATGGCAGAAACATATTCCACAGCCCTGCTGCTTTGGCTTTGGCTTTTAAAGTTTCCAGTTCAGTCGGCCATTGCCATTTGGTCCAGTCACTGCCTTGATTTAACTCATGCACTTGCTGCCAAAAATCGGCTTCAACAGCTTCGATTTCATCTTTAATAAATTTTTTAGTTCGTTCAACATAGTCTTGCGCGCGTGCGGATAACTCAAACATGGCTATTTCCCTCTGGATATTTTGTATTCTGCTTTACAAGACCTTAACTTAAAAACTATTATGAATAAAATGATTTTAATCCATAGCTCATCATGCATAGCATTCATAATAAAACACTGATGGATATGAGTGTTTTCCATCGTATAGATATCAATTTATATCCACTTTTTGTCGCTATTTTTGAACAGAACAGTATTTCTAAAGCAGCACAGCGATTATGTATCACCCAATCTGCTGCCAGTCACGCTTTGCAGCGGCTCAGAAATCAGTTGCAGGATGATCTGTTCGTACGTTTTGGTGCAAAAATGCAACCCACGCCGTTTGCTGAACAGATTTATCCCGCCATTAAAAATGCCCTGATGACGATTCAAAGTATTTCTATTCAGCATCAACAATTTCAACCAAATATGGTGCAAAGTTTAAAAATTGCCGTACATGATGAAATTGAACCAATGATTTTTCCAAAGTTGGTGGCACATTTTCAGAAAATGAATCTGGATATTCAGTTTAGTAGCATCAAACTGGATCGTAAAAATATCAGTGCTGACCTGGCAGCGCAGCAGGTCGATTTTGTCATGGATCTTGAGCAAAAACTGGGAGATAAAATTCAGTTTGAACCCTTAGTACAAGATGAATTTGTCGTCTGTACGCAGCAAAATAAAATTTCAGAACAATCCTATCTTTCCTCCCCACATATAGGCGTATCATCTCGCCGTACAGGTATCCTAATTGAAGATCTGTATTTGAGCCGTAAGCAGCTTTCAAGACAAATTTTTTTACGCTGTCAGCATTATTCAACTGCGTTGCAAATTTTGGAGCAATATCCCCAAGCGATGTTGACTATGCCACGCAATATCTTAGAGCATTTACAGATAGCCAAAATTCTGAATTTTTTTGAAGTGCCTGTGCAACTGCCTAAGATTAATATGGGAATGTATTGGCACAAAGATTTACAGCAAAATAAAAGACATCAATTTTTGCGAAGCGAAATTAATAACATTTTTACTTAGGCTATTTTAAGTGGATATTAATTTTGCTTAGGCTATTCTAATGGTTGGTATTGTAGCCTGAAATGTCAGGCTCAACCTAAATCTCTTAGGCTATTTATAAATACAAAATGAAACACTGACTGTTTAGCTTTTGAACTCTAGTGCTTGGGGCTTTCCTCTACAATCATGCATCTGCTTGCTGTTGTTCTTCTGCAGCTTTTTTTGATGATCTGGATTTTAGCTTGTTGCCTCTTTCTCCCACCTGGCAAATTGTGCTGGGTTTATTTGCCTTATGCTTTTCCTATTATTTGCTGCACAAACTCACCATTTACCTCAAGGATATATTTCGTCCCTTTAAAAAAGGACAGAAATACTGGTGTCGTGTTAAGGCGGTTAGCGATGGGGATACCCTCACCTGCTACCGTTTCAATATTAGACGTTCTGAAACCAGACTACGTTTTGCCTATGTGGATGCGCCAGAATCCAGCCAAAGCTATGGCAAAGAGTCACAGCGTCTAGTTAAAAGCATGGTGAAAAACAAAATAGTTCGCGTGAAAATTACAGATATTGACCGTTATGGTCGCTGCGTCGGCGTCGTTTACCGCTATCGTAAAAATATCAATGAAGAAATCGTGAAACGCGGCGCAGCATGGGTCTACGAAGATTATATTAAAGATAAAAACCATTTACGCTATATGCTGGACTTGCAAAACAAAGCCAAAAAACAGAAAAAAGGACTCTGGAAAAGTAGCCGACCTGTACGCCCAAGTGTGTATCGAAAACAGGTAAAATCCTAATCTTTGCTGATTTCTCTTCGCTATTAAAAAGTGATCCGGCTCGCCAGATCACTTTTTAATTTTTAAATTAATACGCCAGATGGACAAAAAACCTGAATGCGCCTGCAATTAAAGCCAGAGTAACGAAGCCTAAAATCCATAGGCCCACAAACCATAATATCTGCTTCCCTTTCATTGTTGCTCCTTAATGATAGCCATCATCCCCGACCCGCACTTTATGGCGGAATACCCAGTACGACACGCCGGTATAAATCAGAATGATTGGAATAAGTAATAAAGCACCAATTAAGGTAAATAATTGACTACTTTCTGGCGCTGCCGCCTCCCAGATGGTCACTGACGGTGGAATGATATAAGGCCAGAGACTGATCAGAAATCCGGTATAGGCCAGAAAAACCAGCACCAGCATGTACATGAATGGGCTAAGTTCCTTACGTTGTTTGCAGGCACGTAAAGCCAGCCAGGTAAATAACAGGACTAAGATCGGCACGGGCATGAGATACATAAATTGTGGCTGACTAAACCAGCGTTCCGCAATCTGCGGATGAGTCAGCGGCGTATAAATACTGACAGCGCCCAGGATAATCAATAAGGCGATAATCATTTTTGGCATTAGCTGATACATACGGTCTTGTAACTGATCGGCCGTTCTAAAAATCAGCCAGCCACAGCCTAAGGCAGCATACAGCACCATGACACTCAGACCGGTAAACAGGCTAAATGGTGTCAACCAGTCCAGCCCGCCGCCCGCATAAATGCCATTTCGGGTTTCAATTCCCTGAATATAAGCGCCTAAAATCACCCCTTGCAGGAAGCTGGTCAGCGCAGAACCACCAATAAAGGCTTTGTCCCACCAATGTTTACTGCGATTGGCCTTAAAACGGAATTCAAAAGCAACACCACGGAAGATCAGCGCAATCACCATCAGGATGATCGGCATATACAGTGCAGATAATACGGTGGAATAGACCAGCGGAAATGCTGCAAATAAACCTGCGCCACCCAATACCATCCAGGTTTCATTGCCATCCCAGACAGGCGCAACAGTATTCATCATCACATCACGGTCATCCTGATGCGGAAAAAACGGAAATAGAATGCCAATGCCCAGATCAAAACCATCCAGAATGACATAGATCAGGACACCAACGGCGATGATCACCACCCAAATCAATGACAAATCAATCATTTTTTATTCTCCTGATCTGCATTATCGGCCCCATCCTCAATACTCTCGCGAATACTGCTCAATGGCCGGCGAGATGCCTGAATTACGTCACTATCAATTTCATGTGGGGGTGTAGAATGAATAAATTCCGGGCCTTTGTGCATGAGTCGCAACATATAATAAATACCGGCGCCAAAGACCACACAGTAGACCACGACAAAGATAATCAGGGTCAAGCCTACCTGCTCTGCCGATACCGGCGATAGGGCATCTTTGGTACGCATGATGCCATAGACCACCCAGGGTTGACGGCCAACCTCCGTCGTAAACCACCCAGCCAGCATGGCAATAAAACCGGAAGGCCCCATAATCAGGGCAAACCGATGTAATCCTCGGGATTCATAAAAGCGACCTTTTTTACGTGACCATGCCCCCCAGATTGCCAGCAGTAGAATCAACATTCCTAGCCCGACCATGATCCGAAAACTCCAGAACACGATTGCCGAATTAGGACGGTCTTCAGGTACAAAATCCTTTAAGCCGGTGACAGTACCGTCCATGGAATGTGTCAGGATCAAGCTGCCCAGATTAGGAATGGCGATGGCATATTTGGTTTCCTCAGCCTGCATATCTGGCAGTCCAAACAGATATAAAGGCATGCCGCCATCATGATTGGTTTCCCAATGACCTTCCATTGCCGCCAGTTTGGCGGGTTGATGTTCAAGCGTATTTAGACCATGTACATCACCCACCAAAACCTGTAGCGGCGCAAGTGCCAGAATCAGCCACATTGCCATGGAAAATGAAGTTTTGACCAAGGCATCACGACGGCCCTGAATAAGATGCCAGGCTGCTGTGGCTGCCACCAGCAATGCAGAAACCAAAAAGGCAGCAATGGCCATATGCGCCAAACGGTAGGGAAATGACGGGTTAAATACGATGGCGATCCAGTCTTTGGGGACAAACAGACCATTTTCGATGGCAAAGCCTTGCGGCGTTTGCATCCAGCTATTGGAGGATAAAATCCAGAACATCGAGATACAGGTGCCTACCGCGACCATCAAGGTCGAGAAAAAGTGTGCACGTGGCCCCACCCGTCCCCAGCCGAAGAGCATAATTCCCAAAAAGCCCGCTTCCAGAAAAAAGGCGGTAAGAACTTCATAGGCCAGTAATGGGCCAGTCACGCCACCTGCAATCCGGGAGAATTCACTCCAGTTGGTGCCGAACTGATAGCTCATGACCACGCCAGAGACCACGCCCATCCCAAATGCTACAGCGAAGATTTTCACCCAAAACTTAAACAGATCCCGATAAATCGGGTCTTGGGTTTTGAGCCAGCGCCATTCCAGAATCGCCAAAAAGCTGGCCAATCCGATTGAGATTGCAGGAAAAATAATATGAAAAGAGACAGTAAAGGCGAATTGTATTCGCGCTAACTCTAATGCGGTTAAACCCAGGGTCATACATTTCACCTATATATAATTATTTGTAGGAGCCTTGCTTAGATTTATTAGTGAAGTGTTTTTTCTTGGTCTTAGCTTAGGCTTAATTTGGCTTGGCAATATGTAGACTTTTGTCGGTTATTTTTTACTCAAGTTAACAATGTGTAAGCGCTATTTAATTAAATATGCAAGTGAATATTTAATTGAACGGTGACCACTTGTGTAATCCAAAAAATAGGCGTAAATTGGCTCTAAATTAGTTAGCCAGGTTAACTATATGCCTTCTGCCTCTCTTCCATTTCGCGCCTTGTTATTACGTTGTGCACGGTTACTCAGTGATGAAATCAATACGATTTTATTATCTTCACAGTTAAATTATTCCTTATGGCAAGTGCTGTATGTGATTCAGACGCATCAGCAATGTACCCTGATGAATATTTCTCATTATTTGAACGTATCTAAACCCAGCATCAGTAAACGTATCCAGAATTTAGTGGAACTCGGTCTAATTAGCCAACTCGAAACTGCAGACAAGCGTCAGAAGCTATTCACACTGAGTGAGCAAGGAGTCGAGACTTTTGCCCTGGGTTCCACACAGATTGAGGCATTTGAAAAGCAGTTGCTTGAGCAAATTGCCTCAGATGATATTGAAAGTAGTAAAAATATCTTGATGCAGCTCATTCAGCAGTTACAACCCGCTTCGCAGGATCGACTTTAATGAGCCAAGAACAAACGCCTTTATGGACTCCCAATTTTATTTTGATCAGTCTGGTGAATTTCCAGTTGGTGCTGGTGTTTTATTTGCTGGTGATTGTGATTGTCGGCTACTCGGTAGCAGAATTAGGTGCAACCACGGCACAGGCAGGGCTGGTTTCTGGCTTGTTTATTGTCGGTACCTTATTCGGCCGTCTTATTATCGGGAAACTGCTAAACCGTTTGGGCCTAAAAATTACGCTTGTGGCCGGTCTGACAGGTTTTCTGCTTTTTTCTGGCCTCTATCTGATTCCGGCCAAGCTGGAAATTTTACTGGGCATCCGTCTGATGCACGGTTTTATGATGGGTGTGGCCTCAACGGTATTAGGCACCGTGATTGCCCAGACCATTCCTGCGACTCGACGTGGTGAAGGCATTGGTTATTTTAGTATGAGCAGCACACTTGGCACGGCGATTGGCCCCTTCTTAGGCATCTGGCTAATGTCAAATTTTAACTATCAGGTGATTTTTGTTTTTACCAGTGTAGTCGCACTCAGCTGCCTGATTTGCAGCCTGTTTATTCAGCCGCCACAGATTAAAATAACGAATCCAGTCAATCATATAGAAAATCAATCATCTAGCAGACTGGCGCAATATATTGAACCCAAGGCTTTGCCGATTTCGATGATTGTTCTGATTGTGGCAACCTGCTATTCCGGCGTCTTATCTTTTATTCATTTCTATGCCAAAGAGATTAATTTAGTCGAAACGGCTTCTTTTTTCTTTCTGATGTATGCCATTGCGATTTTGCTTTCACGTCCATTTACCGGCCCGCTAATGGATCGTAAAGGTGAAAACATCATCATCTATCCGGCCATTGTGATTATGGCCTTAGGAATTTTATTACTCAGTCAGGCCCATAATGCTACGATGTTATTGGCCAGCGCCGCACTGCTTGGTTTTGGCTTTGGTAATCTCCAGTCCGTCTGTCAGACCATTGCGGTAAAAAGTACCAGTTTGCAGCGTATGGGGCTGGCGACTTCAACCTTCTTTATTGCGCTAGATGCAGGTTTGGGTTTTGGACCTTATTTCCTCGGCATGCTTCTGGATCAGATCGGTTATCGTCAGCTTTACCTGTACTCTGCTGTACTGACCATCAGCTGTCTGATCTGGTATTACCTGTTGCATGGCCGTAAAGCGGGGGAAATACAACCTTCTTATTAAACACTTCTAAAAGCGACGGCTAAAGCGGCGCCGATATTCCAGCGGCGTCAAGCCAGTTTTTCTATGAAATAAACGGCGAAATGAACTTGGGTCCTGATAACCAATATTTTGCATGATCACATCCACCGCCTGATCGGTTTCTTCCAGACGTTTGCGTGCAGCTTCAATTCGGATCGCTTGCAGATACTGATTTGGCGGCAAGTCCAGTGCCTGTTTAAAATGGCGAATCAAGGTACGCGTGGTGACATTAAAACGTGTTGCAATATCATCCAAGCTAAAAGACTCATGAAAATGCTGCTCCAGCCAGTTCTGGACATTTTGCACCAGTTCATCATGATGCGGTTGTCCAATCTTGAGTAAGGAATAAGACAGCTGGCTATCGCGTCGATAATCAATCACAAAAGATTTGGCCGATTGCATGGCCACCTCAAAGCCATAAAAACGTTCAATCAGATGCAAACCTAAGTCGAACCAGGCCAGGCCACCACCCGCGCAATAGATATTCTGGTCGCGGCTAATCATCAGATCGGCATTCAATTTGACCTGCGGATAATGCGTCCGGAAAATATCTTGAAAGCCCCAATGCGTCGTTGCCACGCGATTATCTAAAATACCGGCTTCTGCCAGAAAGAAATTTCCGGTGCAATTTCCAGCAATTAAGGTCGAATCTGCATGAGCAGATTTTAGAAACCGGATCAGCTCAGGGTTTTGTTGCAATACATCCTGAATCGGTGCAGCTATGGTTGGCACCACCACAATATCTGCAGTTTGAATCTCTTGATAGGAACAATGTGCCTGTAATTCCAGACCATTAATACAACGAATCGGTTGTCCATCAGGACTGGCAATACTAACTTTAAACAGGCGCTGTACATCCTGCTGCTGAATGCGGTTCCAGCTCACACCGGCCATGGCAAATAAATCGACGACACCGGTAATGGCAGAAGCCAGAGCGCCATCAAAACCCAAAACTACGACTCGCTGCATCTTGATCTCATTGTCATTTTTTACCTGTTTGATGTCATTATTGACAATCCTGCTGAATAAAAGCAACTGTTAGTCTTGGCGCTATCTCAAGGATTTTACATTCAGGACAGTACCGTGACCGAGCTAATAAATGATAAAGATCTTAATTTTCTACTTTATGATGTCTTCAAACTTGAAGCTCTGACAAAACTGGAACGTTATCAGGAGCATGATAAAAATACCTTTGACAGTATTTTAGATACAGCCAAGGGTATCGCGACCGATTACTTTGCCCCGCATAATGCCAAAGCCGATCAGCATGAACCGAGCTTTGATGGGAAGCAGGTCAAAACCATTGCTGAAGTCAAAACGGCGTGGCAGCAGTTTGCCGAGGCCGGCCTGCTCTGTGCCCAGCATGATTATGAACATGGCGGTATGCAACTCCCGACTTTATTAAATATGGCCTGCAATGCCTATTTTATGGCGGCCAATCCTTCAACTGTTGCCTATTCTTTTCTGACTGCGGCGGCGGCAAATCTGATTCAAGCCTTTGCTTCACCAGAACAAAAACAGCTATTTTTACCGCATATGTTGAGCGGCCGCTTTGCCGGCACTATGGCCATGACCGAGCCGAATGTCGGTTCTTCTCTGGGTGATCTAACGACCAAAGCTATTCCTCTGGCAGATGGAACCTATAACATTAAAGGCCAGAAAATGTTTATTTCTGGTGGTGATCAGGATATTACCGAAAATATTATTCATCTGGTTCTGGCGCGGATTCAGGATGCACCGCAAGGGGTCAAGGGTATTTCCCTGTTCATTGTGCCGAAATTCAAAACCAATCCAGATGGCTCTATAGGTGAATCCAATGATGTACAGCTGGCTGGTTTACTGCACAAAATGGGTTATAGAGGAACGACTTCAACGGTTTTAAGCTTTGGCGAAAATGATGCTTGCTTAGGCTATTTGATTGGTGAAGCAGGTCATGGCTTAAAATATATGTTTAAAATGATGAATGAGGCGCGTGTCGGCGTAGGCTTGGGCGCAGCCATGATTGGCTATCGCGGTTATCTGGAATCCTTAAACTATGCCAAAAACCGTCCGCAAGGTCGTCTTGCACATGAAAAATCGCCTGATTCCAAACCGGTCAATATTATTGAGCATAGTGATGTCAAACGTATGCTGCTGGCACAAAAAGCTTATGTCGAAGGATCACTGGCCCTGTGTTTATTTGCGGCGCGTCTGATTGATGAACATCAGGCAGCACATGATGAGGACAGTGCCCTCTTGCTTGATCTGATCACTCCAGTGGTCAAATCCTTCCCTTCAGCCTATGGCCCAAAAGCCAATGATCTGGCGATTCAGGTTTTGGGCGGCGCGGGTTATACCCGTGATTATCCGGTCGAACAATGCTACCGCGATAACCGCCTCAATCCGATTCATGAAGGCACGTATGGTATTCAGTCCCTGGATTTGCTTGGGCGTAAACTCTGGCAGCACAATGGCAAGGGACTCAGCCTGTTGATGCAACGCATCCAGCATACGTTGTCTGAGATTCAGAATCCCAAGTTAGTCGCACTGGCAGAAAGCTTTCAACAACATCTGGCTACCGTGCAAAAAACCACCCAGGTTTTAGGTCAGGCTCTGCATCAAGGCCAAATCAATGAAGCATTAGCCAACTCTGGGCTTTATTTAGACATGATGGGAAAAACCATGATTGCCTGGCTCTGCTTAGACATAGCGCAGCAGGCATATCTTAAATTTGGCAATTCCGATCAAAAAGAAGATCAGGACTTTTTGGCGGGCAAGTTTCAGGCAGCCCAATATTTTATCCGCTGGGAATTGCCTGAAATTGAACATCAGGCCAAGTTACTGATGAACTTTGATGATAGCTGCAGGAATATGCAAGCTGACTGGTTTTAAGGTTCATAGCTAAATAAAAATGCGCTGTAAGAAGTAATGCTGATCAGTTAAGGAGTTTAGAAACAGACTCTTTAATTTTTAGTCATTCAATGCGGAGTATTAATGTTATAAATCAAATTCTTGTAAATTATTTGTTACTTTGGTTTCGCCCAAATGAGAAGCGAAGCTTCGCAAGGAGGGCATCTTGCGGAGCAACACTCCTCACCGCAAAACTCGTCAGCCACCATCGACTAGTAAATTTGTCGCAGAAACAATCATTTTTAAATGTAGTCCTGCCTCAAACAGTTGCGGATGACTTTTTTATCTATCAGATATAATCATGAATTTGAAAAAGAAAATGCCAGTCAATTCCTTAACTGACTGGCATTAGCTGTAAGAAGCGCATTTTTTATTTAAAACTAGGTTTATGCTTCAGTACTTAAAATAAGTCCAAACTTTTTAAAAATTTTCTCACGTTTGCCTGGATGAATATTGGCCTTAGTCAGGTCACCCTGATAATGCTGATAGACCCGTTGGTCCATCATTTTGTACCATAACGGCGGAATTAAAGCCGGAATCAACATGGTGGCATAACCACTGGGTAATTCGGGTGCTTCATCAAAATGTCGCAGTGCCTGAAATGGGCGGCTTGGAAAGGCATGATGGTCTGAATGGCGCTGCAACTGGTACAAAAACAGATTGGTCACAATATTGTTATTATTCCAGCTATGTTCAGGCAAGGTCCGTTCATAACTGCCATCATCTTTTTCTGTGCGTTTCAAACCATAATGTTCAATATAATTGACGATTTCAAACAGAGTTACCCCATAAAAGGCCTGAGTCAGTGTATAAGGAATGAGCTTTTTACCATAAGCACTTAGCATCAAGGCATGGTAGCCTGCACTCATCGCCCAGCCATGAAACAGTTCATTTTCCTTGCTTAAAAATTTCAATCCTTTACGTTCCAGACGTTTCTTTTCAATCTGGATCGCTGACTTTAATCCGCCAAACACAGTGCGTGGCCAGAAACGGTAAAAAGACTCGCCCATTTGTGAAGATGCTGGATCTTCTGGCGTTGCCACCCGTTTATGATGCCCATAAGGATGTTCAATACGGAAATGATTATAGGCCAAAGGCATCAGGCTGGCATGCGACCAGTAATGGTCTTTTTTCTGCGGACGATGACTCAGTTCATGTGCCGTATTGACCGCAATGCCGTTAATCGCACCCATGGAAACTCCCAATAAGAGCTGATCCAGTATCGATACATTTGGACGTGTCACCACATAGCCGGCAAAAGCGTTGGCTGCCATTTGCAAGGGAATAAAGGCTTTTACAATCCGGTCATAATACGGATCTTTGACCAGCGCCTGAATCTGTTCGTCATTCGGATTGTTGGCATCATCGCCAATCAGGGCATCCAGAGTCGGAATAATCACATGCAATAATAAAGGCCCGCCCAAAGCAAAGACTTTTTTAGTCGCTTTGGGGCCAAAATGATAACCGGCCAAAATTCCCATTCCGATCACAGGCAAACCTGGGCTGAGCAACCAGCCAAAACGTTTTTTATCCAGCTTTACACCTTTTAGTGCTGACGCTTCCTGCGTAAACTGCGCTTTCTGGATTTGTGCAGGGGCATTCATTGCGAGCTTCCTTTTTTATGTTACTCTGCACTTATAGTTGAATATTTCAGCAACAGCGAACAGTATTCAACGTCCAGAAAACCTATGTCAGCGTCTTTGGCACATGCAGCCAAATTCTGGCCTAAAATCAAAAAGTTAAAAAATTTATAGTCAATTAAGTGAAATAAATAGAAGAATAGAGTTAGGCATGGATGCTTTGAGTAAAATTTTTGATGATATTCATTTGGCAAAATCTGAATATCTTTATCTGAATGTGTTTCATCCGAGCGGCTTTGACTATCAGCATGAGCCTTTTATGCTGGCTTATATCCTGTTACAAGGACAGGCACAATTAAAGTTCGCCAACGGCGATCTGCTCGAGCTGCAACAAGGTGATCTGGTACTCTTACCCGCCGGTTCTGCCCATCGCATTTCTTGCCCCGGCAGTGCCGATTTTTCTGAGCATCGTTCAATTAATGCTTATTTCCAGACCCATGCACAGCAATGTGTTGATCTTAATCGGGAGAGTTCAGCAGCACACAGCTTCATGCTCACCCTTCGTTCCAGTCTGGATATGCAGATGGCAAAACCTCTACTAAGTGCCTTACCTAAATACCTGCATATTCAGCATATTCTGGGCGACACCGCACCGGAATGGTTACAGGTCGGTTTGCAGTTTCTGGCGCTGGAAACCCAGCAGATGCGGCCGGGACGTGACAAGATTCTGGATCATCTGGTCAGTATTTTACTGATTGAATGTGTGCGGGATTATATTTTAAATCTGGAAAATGCCTCGAGCTGGCTGAATGCGCTCTCGCATCCGGAACTGTCCAATGCACTGGCTGCAATTCATGGCAAACCTGAGCAGTTCTGGACCGTAGAAAGTCTGGCTGAGCAATGTCATATGTCACGTTCCAAATTTGCCCAGCTCTTTACCCAGATTGTTGGTGAGCCGCCACTGGCTTATTTACAACAGCATCGCCTGCGACTGGCGGCACAATATTTGCGAAATAGCGGATTCAGCATTCAGCAAATTGCTTATTTGGTCGGTTATTCATCCGAGACAGCCTTCAGTCAAAGTTTTAAAAAACAGTTTGAACAGACGCCCACCCAGTACCGGCTGAATTGTTAGAACAATAACGTCAAATTACTGGATTAGCGCGAGCACGGCTTTGACCGGGTCTTCGCTATTACCAGACAATAGCTGCTTATGCATGGTGATATGCTGCATCACCTGAATTTGTGCAGTTTCAATATTCATCAGTTTTTCAATTTCAGCCGCCAGCTTTTCAGGCGTAGCATCGGCTTGAATCAGCTCCTGAATGACTTTTTTGCCGGCAATGATATTTGGTAGCGAATAATAAGGAATTTTGATGAGAAATTTCACCACATGATAAGTCAACCAATTCAGTTTATAGAAAGTCACCATCGGACGATGTAATAACATCGCTTCCAATGTCGCAGTACCTGACGCCAGCGCAATAATATTGGAGGCATTCATGACCTGACGGCCGATTTTTGACTCGTTACCGCTGTTTTCCATTAAGCGGATTTGAACCTTTAGACTTTCAGGATAAGTCGCCAGCAAGCGTTCTATCTGTTGCTTGCGCGCCTCATTAATTGCCGGAATCAGGAAAGTATAGTCCGGATATTTCTGATGCAGAATCTTGGCTGCATCCAGAACCAAAGGCCCCAAACGTTCAATCTCACCGCGGCGACTTCCCGGTAATAGTGCAATATGCTTCTGATTCGGATCAAGATTCAGTTCTTGTTTAGCATCGATAATCGGATTTTCAAGCGGCAACTGACTGGCCAGAGGATGACCCACAAAAGCGGCTGGCACATCCCATTTTTTAAAGAAGGTTTTTTCGAATGGGAATAAACACAGCACCAGATCAATGTTGGCCTTAATACCATGCACACGTCCCTGACGCCATGCCCAGACGGAAGGACTGACATATTGCACGGTCTTCATCGGCAACTGTTTTTGTTTAATGGTTTTCGACAGGCGCAGGTTAAAATCAGGTGCATCTATACCAATAAAAATATCGACAGGGTTTTTAGTCCAAGTTTCGACCAGCCCATCACGTACAGCAAAGAGTTTTTTAATATCCTTGAGAACTTCAACAATGCCCATCACCGATAAAACATCCATCGGATAATAGCTTTTAAAGCCTTCTGCGATCATTTGTGGACCACCGATGCCTTCAAATTCGGCATCAATCCCTTGCTCACGAAAACGGCGAATCAACTTTGCGCCAAGCGTATCTCCAGAGACCTCACCGACCACGATTCCAATTTTTAGTTTTCGATTTAGCAAGTGAGTTCCCTCTCAGATCCGTATTGAACTGTATTTAATCGTAATTCTAACATAAAGCTGGGTTTATGCCTGAATAAGCAGTGAGCATCTTATATTTTAAGAAAGGTATGCTTTAGAATTACTTAGCCTACTCTTAATCTTCCCTGATGATTTTTTCTATTGAAGTTGTTTTCCTGATTCATCTTCATTTTCAGGCAGATCAAAGTGTCCTTTAAAATAAGTGACCGGTCTTTCACGTTATTTTCTATAGCGAGGATGAACATGAAACTTCATTTAATTTTAAGCCCAGTGCTTTATCTTTTTTATGCATAAGTAAATCAATAATCAAGACAACGACTTATATCCAAAAGTCATAAGATATCCACGTTTTTTGATTTTGGCATATATGCATGTTTGGTCCGATTGAGTTTATTTTAGCAGGTGTGTTGGTAGGTTTTTGTGTTGGAGTAACCGGTGTCGGTGGTGGCTCATTGATGACACCCATTCTGATCAGCCTATTCCGGATTGAACCCCACATTGCAATTGGTACGGATCTGCTCTATGCCGCGATTTCAAAATTCTGCGGTTCTTTTGTGCATGCCAAAAAAATGAATATTGTCTGGCCAATTGTGATCTGGCTGGCAGTAGGCAGTATTCCAGCATCTTTTGCCACGCATTGGGTACTCGACAACTATTTAAGCCAATCGACACATTACAAGGCCGTCCTGACCATGGTATTGGGCTTTATGCTGACCATTACCGGCTTGTCTATTCTGTTTCGCACCCAGATCGAAAATCTTTTCAACAAATACCGAAAACAAGAACTGCCAGATATGACGCAGGATCTGGAAAAAGTAAAACTGCAAGCCAAGGAAAAGCGCATCGCCATCATGATTATGGGCGTTATCTTGGGTATTTTTGTCACCTTATCTTCAGTCGGTGCAGGTGCATTTGGCATCATGGCTTTAGTGGTGATGTTTCCGAATCTGCCGATGATTCGTATCATTGGCTCAGACGTGGTGCATGCGGTGTTACTGACGCTGGTTGCAGGCTTGGGGCATATGTCATCAGGCAATGTCGATTTCATGCTGCTCATGTGGTTATTGGTGGGTTCTATTCCAGCGATTATTGTCGGCACTTTACTCAGTTCACGGATGCCAGAAAAACTGATTCGCAAAATTTTAGGCATTACCTTATTTGGGCTCGGCCTGAATTTCATGCTTAACCCTGTAAAATCAAAACCGGCTCAACCTGCCGAAACAGCGATGGTCGTCATGAGCCAGAATTCCCAGTCCGTTTAATTTAACTATGCGATTCATCACTTTTTTTTCAAAGAAGTATTCATCTTTTTTATAACAAAGTGACGCATCATTCATGTTATATTCGGGCTATTAAACAACCTTTTGTATGATCGAACCAGTGACGGCAATGAATACACAACAGTCAAATCCCATTTCAGCATCAGATATTGATGACGTGAATATCCACAGCATGATTCCTTTGGTAACCCCTGCTGAGCTTAAAGCAGAATTACCTTTGACTGAAACTGCTTATCAAACCGTACTGCATGGTCGTGAAACGATTCGTAAAATCCTGGATGGTGAAGACAAACGCCTGTTCGTTGTCATCGGCCCCTGTTCTATTCATGATCCTGCGGCTGCACACGAATATGCTGAACGCTTAAAAGCGTTAAGCGAAAAAGTTAAAGACAGCTTATACATCGTGATGCGGGTTTATTTTGAAAAACCACGTACCACAGTGGGCTGGAAAGGCCTGATCAACGATCCGGATATGAACGACTCGTTCAATATCGAAAAAGGTCTGCGTATCGGTCGTAAGCTGTTACTTGAACTGAATGAAATAGGTTTACCATGTGCCACTGAAGCACTTGATCCGAACTCACCGCAGTATTATCAAGACCTGATTTCATGGTCTGCAATTGGTGCACGTACGACTGAAAGCCAGACGCATCGTGAAATGTCTTCAGGTCTGTCTTCACCAGTCGGCTTTAAAAACGGGACGGACGGCGGTTTAACCGTGGCAACCAATGCGATGCAATCGGTCAAACATGGCCATAGCTTCCTTGGTTTAAACGATCAAGGTCAGGTGGCTGTGATTCGTACTTCAGGTAACCCTTATGCTCACGTGGTACTGCGTGGCGGTAATGGCAAACCGAACTACGATGCAGGCTCGGTGGCAGATGCAGAAGCGGCGTTGGCCAAGGCCAAAGTCAGCACCAAGATCATGATTGATGCCAGCCACGCCAACTCAAACAAAGACCCGTACCTGCAACCACTTGTACTTAAAAACATTTCAGAACAAATTCTTGATGGAAACAAGTCAATTGTTGGTATTATGGTAGAAAGTCATCTTAAGGGCGGTCGTCAGGACATTCCGGCCAACCTGAATGATATGGAATACGGTCAGTCCGTTACGGATGGCTGTATCGACTGGGAAACGACTGAAAAAGTTTTACTCGACATGCATGAGGCATTGAAAGACATTTTACCTAATCGTTAAATGATCTGACCAACGCCATCGCCAAGATGGCGTTTGCATTTCTAGAATAAGGAAAATTTATCTGATGAATGATATTGAAACGGCATTAAGCCAGATTGAGAATTTTCAGTTCATACACGAACATCTGTTTAGCTCCGGCCAACCGACCACTGCCCAATTAAAGCTGATGAAAGAATATGGTGTATCTACAGTCATCAATGTGGCATTAACCGATAGTGAACAGTATCTACCACATGAAGATAAAATTTGCCTTGAGCTGGGACTGAACTATATTCAGGTTCCGATTTCCTGGGAAACACCTTCAGACAATCAATGCCTGCTGGTACTGGACCTGATCGATCACCTGGTGAAAGAGCAAATGGTCTGGGTGCATTGTTTGCAAAACTATCATGTCAGCTGTTTGATGTATTTATATCGTCAATACTATATGGATATAGATTTGCCTACGGCGCATGAGCATTTGCATCAAATCTGGGAACCGAATGAAACCTGGACCGGTCTCATGCATGCGGTTGCCCTGCAACTACAAGGCCGTAAAGCTACTCAGGAACTGGAATTATCCCTGATTAATCCGAATCATTTTGCCTGATCTTATTTGCTGTGGCTCAATAGCACGGTTGCCATGCACATGATGCCTTCCTGACGACCGGTAAAACCTAACTGTTCAGTCGTCGTGGCTTTGATACTGATTTGAGTAACATCGACACTCAACACATCCGCAATACTTTGACGCATTGCCAGATTGTGTTTGGCCAGTTTCGGACGTTCACAGGCGACCGTAATATCGGCATTGTTCAGCTGATAGCCACGATCCAGAATTAACTGATAAACATGCTTCAACAATACCCGGCTGTCCGCACCTTGAAAATCCGGATCGGTATCCGGAAAATGCTGGCCAATATCTCCAAGTGCCAACGCGCCCAACAATGCATCACAGAGTGCATGCAGAATCACATCACCATCCGAATGTGCTTTCAGACCGTGCGTATGCGGAATTTGAATGCCGGCCAAAGTGACAAACTCACCCTCTTCAAATGCGTGCACATCCAGACCCTGACCAATACGAATTTGTGCGATCACCTTATACATCCTTTAGAAATAGCCCATTGAAATCTTGTACACTTGCTTTCTATTTCGCTATAGTTAGACCAAGCGTAACACAGTGAAAGTATAAGCGATCATGCTACTGAAAACTGATATAAATATGTTGAAAATAATTGGCCTGATGCTCGGCCTGGGGATGATATCTGCGGGTAGTTCAGCGAACCCACTCGAGTGTAACAACGACAGCAAAAAAACAGCGGCCATGAATAAAGTCTGCTCAGTAGCGCTGTCCGAAGCTCGGGAAAAACTCGCTGACCAATACTTGACCGCTTTTTTAATTACTGATGCCCCCGTTCGCTTATTGCAAGACACCCAACAGTTATGGGCAAATCGGTTACAGCAATGCAAAACGCTGGACTGTTTTAAACAGCAGTTTGAATGGCGCCTCGATGATTTAAATATCTATATTTCACTGAATCAAAGCCTGACTCAGCATTATATTAAGTTCGAGCAGGGACAAATGGCCAAACAGCCTGTGCATATCAAGATTCATCAACTGACTAAAGACCGCATCAAGATTGAAGGTCTGGCCTATCGCAATCCCAATAACCGGGCCGAAACGCAGACTGTTCCATTTTTAGCCTATACCACGCCTGCAGCAAAAGAACAGATCATGGATAATGAAAATGACTGCCGCTATGAGTTTAACTATAGCAAAGCGATTCTAGCCGTCAACACTCAGCAAAAAGGTTGTGAACGTTTTACTGGGGTTTATCGCTTATATGATTGATTCAATTTAAAAAATATTAAAAACTTAACCTTATATAAAATGAGAAATTTGATGTAAAAAATAGCCCGCATGCGGGCCATCAATTTAAGCAGGATAGTATTGAGCAATTTCCTTGCTAATCAGTGCAGCCGTTGCAGCCGACAAGGTCCAGCCCAGATGACCATGGCCGGTATTATAAAATACCCGCTCATGTTTACCACGGCGCACCACAGGCATCATATTTGGCATCATCGGGCGTAAGCCAGCCCAAGGTACGACATGCTCGGTACACAGATCAAAGTTACGATTGCTCCAGTCAATCAGTGGTTGAATCCGGTCTGCACGAATATCCCGGTTATAGCCATTAAACTCGGCGGTTCCTGCGACTCGTAAACGATCCTTACCCAGACGTGACAAGACAATTTTGGCACTTTCATCGAGCAAGCTGACCCATGGTGCATTGTTTTGGCTCTGTTCATCATTCAGCTGCACGGTAATTGAATAACCTTTGACCGGATAAACATTGACTCGTTCCTCTAAAATCTCGGCCAATTGATAACTGCCCACACCCGCACACACCACAATGGCATCTGCATTAATTTCCAGAATGTCATCTGTAGAATGATGTACATTTTCAGTACTGGGTTTGCATTTCACCCGAATATGTTGAGTCTGATGATCGACGGCAAAGACATCTTGGCCAAATTCAAATTTCACGCCTTTTTGCATGCAAGCTTTGGCCAGTCCTGTACTGAATTTATGAATATCTCCGGTCGCATCGCTCTGGCAGTAAAATCCGGCATAGTAATCGCCTGTTAATGCAGGTTCGATCTGCTTGATTTCCGCATTGGAAATGGCATTGCGCTCCAGTCCGCCGCTACACAACAGGTCATTGACCTTGATCGCGACATCGTAATCCGTCTTGTTATGATAAAAATGTAAAATGCCGCGTTTTTCCAGGTCAAAATCAATCTGTTCTGTTTGGGCAATTTCATACAAACGTGCTCTGGCCAATAAAGCCAAACGTACAGTCTCTCGGGTATTGGCTTCATAATGTTTGATATTTCCCAAAAATTCCATGAGCCAACTATATTTATGCACACTAAAAGAAGGATTGAGCAAAAGTGGTGCAGTTTTTTGAGACATCCATTTGATACCTTTGAGTACCGTGGCTTTCTGGTTCCATACTTCGGCATTACAGGCCGAAAGCTGGCCGCCATTGGCAAAAGATGTCTCCATGGCCGGATAGAGATGTCGATCTACCACAGTCACCTGATAGCCTGCCAAAACAAGCTCATACGCTGTGGTTACCCCAGTAATACCCGCCCCAATCACCACGACATGACGCATAGACACCTCCTTGATTATATTGATGTCTTTTCCCATCTGTCATGTATACCTGAGAGCTTCGGTCGCTGCATTGCACATCAATGCGAGCACCTTCCCCTTCGGTGAGTGATTGAACACTTCTCTCCAGAGTTTTTATCCATTATCACAGTCCTTTTGCCTGAGAGTTTCCTGGGAACTTGCTCCTTCGGCGAATGCAGAAGCATTTCTCTCCTGCAATAATGTTTTATTATCATGAGCAATTTATATACCATTTTATTCAATAAGACAGTTTTTATTTATGTGAGTTCACGTGAATCAATTTGTAATTACTGTTTTCAATTAAACTGAGTTATTGCTGCTGACTGATATTGCCCATCTACCAAATTTTTAGATTTCACTTTTGCTCTATTCAGCGAGATACAACAGATTCTAAACTTTATAAGATTTTAGGATTGATTTGATTTTGGCGCTTAAATAGAACCTTTATTGCTTAGGCTATTTTAATGGTTCAAAGCATAGAGAGTTTAAATTCAGGATTTAGATCTTATATCATCTATTTGAGAATCAAGGAATTTTAAATAATCCAGGAAAGTACCAATATTAAGCTTCCCGCCGCTACGACGGTTTGTACACTAATAATGCTCGCCATTAACTGGCTATCGCCGCCATATACCCGGGTTAACACATAAGACGCTGAGGCAGTAGGTAAGGCAAAGAACAATACCAATACTTGCGTGGTGAATGCATCAATCTGGAAAATTTTACAGACTAAAAATGCAATCAGCGGCATTCCAAACAGGCGACCAAAGGTCATCAGACTGAGTGGCAATACATCTCGCTGAAAGCCCTGAAACTTTAAGGCTGCTCCTACACACATCAGACCGAGTGGCAAACTGCATAGTGCAATCTGTTTAAGAAATTGCTCTGCTCCGGCCCAGAGTGCCAAACCGGAAAGATTAAACACACCACCCACAATACAGCCTAAAATTAATGGATTTTTAGATAAATCCAGAATGATTTTTTTCAGCTGCATATCGTGACTGCGGGTAAATGCCAGCACCGACAAGATATTCACCAAAGGAATACACAACACCATGATCACAGCGAAGATGGTCATGCCCTGCTGATGAAATAAGCTACTGACCGCAGCAAGTCCGATATAGGTATTGAAGCGCAACAAGCCCTGAACATAGACGCCAAAACGCGCATAAGATATCTGGTACATATGGCGCAACATATACAGTGCGATACTGACCACGATCATGATACTAAATACCACCAGTACCACATCCTGAATCACATTCATCTGAATCTTGGCAGTGGCCAGATTTAAAAATAACATCACTGGAAACAGTGCATAATAATTTAACTTTTCTGCACCGCGCCAAAAGTCTTCACTCAACCATTGCCCATGCTTAAGCAGATAGCCAAAGCTGATCAAGCCAATAAGAGGAAATAAAGAAGTTAAAATAATTTGCAGCATGTGCCATCCTGGTCTGTTTCCCGTCTATTTTTCAATACCCTTTAGACGGTGCACAAAAACTAGCATATTTAGTGGCTGTTTCACCAATTAATTTAAGAAGTAAAATGCTTGAATTTTCATCAACTCATTATATTGATCTGATCATTTTTTCTAAAATCAGTAAATGTAACGGAATCAAAGGCTCTCCGACATTTTGATCTAGTGGATATGCTTCAATTTTTTCAGTCAATAGATAGCCACGGCGCTGATAATAAGCAATCAATTCTGTACGGACATTCAATACTGACATTCGAATCACTTTCTTCTGATACGTATCAATAATATAAAACTCGGCAAAATCTAGTAACTGCTTTCCATAACCCGAGTTTTGTTGGGCTGGATCAATGGCAAAACTTCCAATTTCGATAGAGTCATCGAATTCAGTCAGCCCAATACAGCCAATGATCTGATCATGATTCTCTAATACAAAAAGCTTAACATTAGTCTGTGCCAAGAGAATCATTACCTGATCACAATTAATCCGTTGACCAGCAACCATCTTATGTTCATGTGTCCAGCCACGATTGGAACGATAAGCTGTATTGATCAATACAACAATGTTCTGGATATCTGTAGTTTTTGCCAAGCGAATATTGTTATTTTTCATTATATAAATATAAAAAAAGCCAGACCGAAGTCTGACTCTAATCGTATCCGCTTCAGATGAAAAGCGAATTATTTTGGTTCAATCGGCTCAAAAGGCGTAACTACATCGGCATTTTGCGCACGATGACGCATAAAGTGATCCATTAGCACAATCGCCAGCATCGCTTCTGCAATTGGTGTCGCACGCACGCCCACGCAAGGATCATGACGGCCTTTGGTCAACACGTCTGTATCTTCACGATCGATATTAATGGTTTTACCCGGAGTAGTGATTGAAGCCGTTGGTTTCAGTGCAATCGCGACACGAATGTCCTGACCACTAGAAATACCGCCTAAAATACCACCGGCATGGTTTGCCAGAAAACCGTCTGTTGTTAACTCATCACGTGTTTCATGACCAAATTGCTCAGCGACGCCAAAACCATCGCCAATTTCAACGCCTTTGACCGCGTTAATCGACATCATGGCATGCGCAATATCTGCATCTAAACGATCGAAGACCGGTTCACCCCAACCCACAGGTACTTTAGACGCAATAATTTCAAGTTTTGCACCGCAGCTGGTGCCTTGTTCACGTAGTGAAGTCACGAGCGCTTCAAAACGTGACACGGCATCCACATCGCCACAGAAGAATGGATTGTTTGGCACTTCATCCCAGTCCAGTTTTTCTGCTTTTTCAGTACCAATTTGTGTGACATGGCCACGAATTTCAATGCCAAATTTCTCTAACAGGAATTTCTTGGCAATGGCACCCGCTGCCACACGCATCGCTGTTTCACGCGCGCTTGAGCGGCCACCACCACGATAATCACGGAAACCGTACTTCTGGGTATAGGTATAGTCTGCATGACCCGGACGGAAAGTTTGCGCGATATTGCCATAATCTTTCGATTTCTGATCCGTATTACGAATCAAGAGCCCGATCGATGTTCCAGTGGTTTTACCCTCAAACACACCAGAAATAATTTCTACTTCATCCGGCTCTTTACGCTGGGTGGCAAATTTCGATGTACCCGGCTTACGACGGTCCAAATCTTTTTGCAAATCGGCTTCACACAGCTCAATACCCGGTGGAACCCCATCAACGATGGCCATCAGGCCCACACCGTGAGATTCACCACAAGTCGTCACACGGAACAGTTGCCCTATACTATTACCTGCCATGTCACACGACTCCTTATGCTTGAATAGACTGAATGAATAAATCGCGGTAAGTACGGCATTGCTGTGCAGTGAGTGCAAAGATACCTGAACCACCTTTCTGGAATTGTAACCAGTAGAAATCGACTGAATTGAAGTTCTGTTTCATCGCCCATTCCGAGTTACCGACTTCAATGACAATAAGACCGTCTTCAGTCAGGTAATCTGCCGCTTGTGCCAACATTTTACGTACAAGATCCAAACCATCCTGACCCGCAGCCAATGCCATTTCAGGTTCGTGATGGAACTCATCGGGAAGATCAGCCATATCTTCTGCATCCACATATGGTGGGTTCGATACGATTAAATCATATTGATTTTCAGCAGGAATTTTTTCGAACAGGTCAGACTCAAGCAAGGCCACATTAAACTGTTGGTTATGATGTTCACAGTTAATTTGTGCTACTTCTAAAGCATCCTTAGATAAATCAGTGGCATCGACTTCGGCTTCCGGAAAAGCATAAGCCAGAGCAATCGCGATACAACCTGAACCTGTACACATATCTAAAATACGGCGAGGCATTTTTGGATCTGGATTTTCAGGTAGATTGTTTACACCTTCACGCGCCTGATAATTTTCATCCAGGCAGTAAGGTGCAAAACGATTTTGAATCAGTTCAGCAATCGGTGAACGTGGAATCAGTACACGCTCATCCACGTAATAAGGTTTATCGTCAAAGTAGGCTAAATTCAATAAATATGAAGTTGGCATACGCTCATTGATACGGCGCTCCAACAATCCTAAAAATTCAGCTTTTTCACTTGGGAGTAATTTTGCCTCGAGAATTTCAGCATCCGCTTTCCATTCCAATGACATGCTTTGTAATACCAATGCCGAACTTTCAGCAAAATAATCTTCTGTACCTTGGCCTAAGTGCGCATCATATTGACGTAATGCTGTCACACCAAAGCGGATAAAATCACGAATTGTGCTTAGGTTTTCAGCGGCTTCCTGAATATGTTCAGGGCTAATAGTCGGTCGATCCACGTAGGGCGTCTCCAAGGTCATTTTTTTAAACGCCTTATGATACCTTGTTTTGCCTGCTTTTATAATGCTAAAAGTATGAAAAACACGAATTCTCTAGGCTCATAAAAATGATAAAATTCGTGTTTTTTTACCCAATCCTCAACCTGTCATTCTAGTTTTTTCAGAACAAGTTCAGACGATTCAAGCTATGTCTCATGTGGTGATTTATCGTGAACCTGGTGCATAAGAGCGGGATTGATAAAGATTTGCCTGATCCATAATCAAGGCCAGCATACATTGACCTTGTTGCTGTTTGGCATATTTCCCAGACACTCTTAAATTACATTGCTGCGACAGTTTACGTTCCCAAAGCACATGCTGACTGCGGATGGCCGCGGTCTGATTCGGATTCAGCTTTAGATAATTTTTATAGCTTTTCTTCAGACGTTTGTTATGTAGTTTCAGCTCTTTCTTTAGGCATTTCTCTGCTTTAGCGGTATTACCATAACTAAAGTTCATACACTGCGAATATTCCTTGGAATATCCTACAGCAGCCTGAGTCTGAACTGCACTACCCGCAAAAACTGCAACCAAAAACCATGCAAGACGCATAAAATCCCCTTTACCTAAACTGGTATAATTCCAATAAATGTTTAACAATCAATATTGTTTAAATTATCCATTAATATTAACGCAGTCCTTGCAAAAATCCTATGTATTTCTCCGGCAGCAAATTAAACAGTTGTGCAATTGAAAACTGGCATATCACCCACATATAATCCGAATTAAATCTTCAAACGAGCCCGGTCCTATGAGCTATAAGCACAATAATCTTATGGCGATGCGCCAAAATTACTGGAATGACCAGGTTTCCGGTCAGGTGCAGCAAGAAAAAGTATTTTTGCAGTCAACTTTAATCCAGCATGGTGTATTTAGCAGTGCCACACTGGACGATGCCAAATATCTGTTTTTTGGTTTGCCAAGTATTGTGATTGTAAAAGGCTATGCTTTGGGCTTTATGCACGACAGTGTCCAGCACCTGATTCATCAACATATTCAAACAAATAAACAACAGTTACAACAACGATCTGAATTAAAAATCCAATTTCAAATGGCATAATGCCCTGTCTAAACTGATACAGGCTGGTGAATAAATGAAAGCTTGCCTAGCTTTTACTATGAATTCAGCGGCTTAAACTTTTTTAATACGTGCAGAAGCGCTAATATCCCCTACAATGATTTATTCTGCTTCATGCTGATGATGAAAGGATTGAGTTTACATGTCAGATCAGAACGATAAGCTTAAACAACTGAAAACCTCCTCTATGGATCGACGCTTATCGATCGCAAAGGCATCCTTGCTGGCAGGCACGCGTTGGGCGGCTTCCAGTGCAGGCTCCATATTTTCGAGTGAAGAAGAAAAAGAAAAGAAACGTAAAAAAGCCATGAAAGAGCAGGCGGATTATCTGGTTGCAGAAATTGGTAAGCTCAAAGGTTCAATCGTTAAAATCGGCCAGATGATGGCGCTGTATGGCGAACACTTTTTGCCAGAAGAAGTCACACAGGCTTTAAATACGCTCAACAACCAGACCGTGGCACTGGCTTGGCCAGCGATCAAGACACAATTACAGCAGCAGCTCGGTGCAAAGCTGAATGATCTCACCATTGATCATGAGCCTTTGGGCACTGCATCTTTAGCCCAAGTCCATCGCGCTACCCGCAAATCTGATGGCATGGAACTGGTCTTAAAAATTCAGTATCCCGGTGTGGCAGAAGCCATTGATTCGGATATGAGCCTGTTTAAAAACATGCTCAAACTGACGCGTCTGGTGCCGCAAACCCGCGAGTTTGACCAGTGGTTCGATGAAGTCCGTGAGATGATGCATCGTGAAGTGGACTATCAGATTGAAGCAGATACCACACGGCGTTTTGCTGCACGTTTAAAAGACGATCCGCGCTATATCGTGCCGACGATTATTGATGAGTATTGCTCTGATCGCGTGCTGTGCATGACTTTCGAACGCGGTGTGCCGATCAATAGCCCAGTAATGTTGTCTCTGCCACAAGAACGCCGCAACCAGTTGGGTGAAGCATCGTTAGAAATTGCCGTACGTGAAATTTTTGAATGGGGTGAAATGCAGACCGATCCGAACTTTGGGAATTATCTGGTTCGTCTGGGCAATGGCGAAGATATTCCTGACAAGATTGTCCTGCTCGACTTTGGTGCCATCCGTCAGTTTGACCAGCATTTGCTCAGCGTCGCGCGCAATCTGATTCAGGCCGGTTATCATCACGACTCAGACATGATGGTCAAAGCCATGACCGGTTATGAGTTTTTTGATTCAATTCCGCAAAGCATCAAGCCGGATATGGCCAAGGTCTTTTTACTGGCCACTGAGGCTTTTAGCTCACCGTTGAATAATCAGGAGCTACCAGCTAATGTGATGGATCAACATAATCGTTATGACTGGAAAAAAAGCCAATTGCATAGCCGTGTCATGCAACAGGCTTCAAGATCTATGGCTTCGCGTTATTTCAGTGTTCCACCCAAGGAATTTATGTTTATTAGTCGTAAATTCATCGGTGCATATACCTTTATGACCGTGATTGATGCCAAAACCAATGTGCGTGCCATGATCAAAAATTACCTTTGATACCCTAATAGACGCTACATAGAAACCCGGATGATTTTGTCATCCGGGTCAATTTTTATTCAAAAATAATTTTCTCTTTTCTTTTTTTTAATTATATTTTCATAAACTTAGCTTACCATCTATTAACTTTTAATAACTTAAAAATTGTCAATCATTCATGTCAGCGATGACATGGTTTTTTCTTGGCGTGCATGTCAGCATGAATAAAATAACGTGACAACACCCATAGGATAATCAAAATGAATAATATGGTGAACAAAGCTCAAGGATTTGGCTTGTCCATGCTGACCAAAATTGCGGGTAGCGAAATATTAGATCAATTAAAGCTGCGTAAATTTATAGAAAAATCCCTGTATCAAAGTTCCAAAGCAGGATTTAAAACCCTGAGTCAAACCCAGAAAATCCTGAAATCTGGCCAGAACATTCAAAAACAGCGTCTCCCCCCTCAATCTAAAGCACTGTTTGATCTAAACCTGTCTGTAGAACAGCAACTGACCTGCGATGCGATGCAGAAATTTGCTCAAGAGGTACTTTATCCATTGGCGCATGCTGCCGATCAGCAGGAAATATTTCCGTATGAACTGTGGCAATATAACACCGATCTCGGTCTGAATTTCTATGCCTTGCCCGAAGCTTTAGGGGGTATCGCCTGCGAACAGAATATTGTCAGTAATATTTTAATTGCACAACATTTGGCTCGCGGGGATTTCAGTTTGACTGCCGGTTTACTGTCTAGCTTTAGTGTGATCAATGCCATTACCCGCTGGGGTTCAGAGCAGATTCAGGCAAAATATCTTGGTGCTTTCGCAGAAAATCCAGAGCTGAAAGCAAGCTTTGCGGTACAGGAAGAAACCGCCGCATTTAATCCGTATCAACTAAAAACTCAAGCGATTGCTCATCAGGCGCATTATCTGATTAGCGGTGAAAAGACCTTGGTCATGCTCGGAGAAAATGCGGATCTTTATCTGGTCAGTGCCGATCTAGACGGAACACCTGAGGTCTTTGTGGTACAACGTGACCATAGCATTACTGCAAAAAAATCCCCTGCCATGGGTCTAAAAGCAACTGAAAGCGTCACACTTCAATTTAAAAATACACCAGCGCAGCGTTTGGGTGATGATGATTTCGATTATCATACTTTCGTTGATTTAGGCAATTTGATGTGGTGTGCCATGGCCGTCGGCACTTGTGAAGCCGTGAAAAAATACTGCATACAATATGCCAATGAACGGACTGCCTTTGGCGAGCCCATTTCCCATCGTCAGAGTGTCGCTTTTATGATTGCCGATATGGCGATTGAAATTGATGCCATGCAGATGCTGATTTTCAATGCTGCCAATCTGGCTGAATCCGGCCAACCTTTTCATCGTGAAGCTTATCTGGCACGTTTACTCTGCGCAGAAAAATCCATGAAAATCGGTACAGATGGCGTGCAGATTTTGGGTGGTCATGGCTTTACAAAAGAACACCCGGTCGAACGCTGGTATCGAGACCTCAGAGCCACTGCGATTGTTCATTCTGGCCTACATGCCTGATCGGAGAATAAAGAAAACTATCATGAATCTACAAAATCCAAAAAAATTCAGACTCCTGATTGATCAAGCGCACGAAGTTGCACTCAATGTACTCCGCCCTATTTCGCGTAAATATGATAAGGCTGAACACACTTATCCTAAAGAGCTGGATATGCTGGCCTCCATCGTAGATGGTATGAACCAAGGCAGTGAAGGTATGAATGCGGGCGCAGCAGTGAATAAACGGGGCGAGACCGACAGCAGCAATAAAAATGGTATTAATATGTCTACTGCCCTGAGTATTATTGAAATGTGCTATGGCGATACGGGTTTATTGCTGTCTATGCCACGTCAAGGTTTAGGAAATTCAGCCATTGCAGCGGTGGCAAATGAAGAACAGCGACAACGTTTTCATGGGACTTGGGCAGCCATGGCGATTACCGAACCAGGTTTCGGCTCAGATTCCGCTGCAATTCGCACCACTGCGACCAAAGATGGTGATAACTATATTTTAAATGGTGAGAAGATTTTTGTGACCTCTGGGGAACGTGCCGATGCGGTTGTGGTCTGGGCAACATTAGATAAAAAACTGGGACGATCGGCAATTAAATCATTTGTGGTGACCAAAGGTACGCCCGGAATGAAGGTTGAACGACTGGAACATAAGTTAGGAATTAAAGCTTCGGATACTGCCACGATTCGCCTGATCAATTGTCGAGTACCTGCGGCAAACTTGCTCGGTCATGCAGAAATCGATGTTGCCAAGGGCTTTGCCGGTGTAATGGAAACCTTTGATAATACCCGGCCATTGGTCGCTGCCATGGCAATTGGCTGTGCCAAAGCCTCGCTGGAACGTATCAAGGAAATTTTTAAGGATCAACTGGATTCCAGTTATGTCACGCCCTATTTACAAAGCTCCAATATCGCTGCACAAATCTATCGCATGGAAGCAGAATGGGAAGCTGCGCGCTTGCTGATGCTCAAAGCGGCGTGGATGGCAGATAATCATAAACCGAATTCACGTGAAGCATCTATTGCAAAGGCCAAAGCTGGACGTATGGGTAATGAAATCACCTTAAAATGTGTAGAATTGGCAGCTGCGGTAGGCTATAACGAAACTGAACTGTTGGAAAAATGGGCACGTGATTCCAAGATTCTGGATATTTTTGAAGGTACCCAGCAGATTCAACAACTGATTATCGCCCGACGCGAACTGGGTAAATCTTCGAGTGAGCTAAAATAAAACTTTATCGAAGGAAAATTGAACGAAAAAGATGGCTTTTTTAAAGTTTTCGGACTATAAAAATTCCATCTTCTTTTATGTCATGTGCTATGTATTCTATTCGTCCCATTCAGCCTCAAGATAATGCTCAAATTGCCAAGATTATTCGTGACGTTTCCATGGAGTTTGGTCTGGCAGCGGAGTCCGGTTTCGCTGTAGGTGATTCAATCCTGGATCACCTGTATGACGTATATCAACAGCCAAATTCTGCCTATTGGGTCATTGTTGATGAACAGGATCAGGTCTATGGCGGTGGTGGTATTGCTCCACTACAAGGTGATCACAATATTTTAGAAATACAGAAAATGTATTTCCTACCAGCCATTCGTAGATATGGCTTTGCAAAACAGATTTTGAATTTGGCCTTTGATTTTGCCCGACAACATAAATTTGAACGGATTTATCTCGAGACTACCAAAAATCTTTGGCAAGCGGTGAAGCTGTACGAGAACTTAGGTTTTGAGCATCTGGATCGGCCTGAAGGCGACACTGGCCATAGTCAAGCCTGTGAAGTCTGGATGCTTAAAAACCTAGCCTAATCGATGTCGATCCTCATCTTATCCATAACACCAAGAAAAGCCTTAAATAAATATCTATTCCAACCGGCTTTTCTTTGATCATCTCTTCAGAAATCATCCATGATTCAAGTAGATCTACTTTGACTTTGTAAACAAATCATATAATTTCTTGACGATTTTTATACATCTTCCTAAGATCAGTTTAATTTTAAAAATACATGGAAGCTGAAAGTTGTTAGGCAAATTTTCTGTTAGAAAAAACTTATTATTACCAGTATTCAATAGCACAATTTTTAAAATTGGGCTGCTTGGTCTAAGTACCGTGTTATTTAGTGCCTGTTCTTCTCTCGGCGGCAATTCTTTAGAAAAACGTTCTGCTCAACTGTCTAAAGGAATTCAGACAGCCTACGGTGTTCCAGCAACCACAGCAACTCGCGTTTCACCTTTGATTATTCAGAATGCAGAAAAAAATCGTCTGGATCCATTACTTGTAGCAGCCGTAATTCGTCAGGAGTCAACTTATCGTAGCCAGGTGGCTTCACATGCTGGAGCTGTTGGCCTCATGCAAATTATGCCAAGATATTGGCAAGCGACTTGTGGTGATGATTTATATAATGAAGCTATAAATATTTCATGTGGTAGCCATATTCTTTCTCGTTATCATGAATCCAGTGGCAGCTTAGAAAAAGCACTGGGCTATTATAATGTAGGTCCGACTGCCTATGAGAAAAACCGTAAAATGCGTAAGCAAGGCAAACGTTATGCACAACAAGTGAAACAGTATAAAAAAGATCTGAAGAATGTAATTTAATTTATCTTTAACATAATGCTTGAATCAGTTTAAAACTCCTGAAAATTAAACTGATTCATCTTTTATCGGCTATATTGATTCTGAAAACGTTAAAATAATGCAAAACCCATCACATATTTGTTTTTCATTTAATTTGGGGAAGATTAATATTTAACCAATCAACTTTATACCTATATATTAAATATCAACATATAAAATATAATTTTATACATCTAGAGAAAAACTATATTTAATTATATTTCATACATTTATTTTAATTAATTTAAATAAAAATAAATCTAATGAATAAATTAAATAATAAAAACTACATTAATTTATCTTTATTACATTATTTTTAAGAAAAATAGAATTAAACTTATACTTAATATTTTTAATATATATTGCAATTTTTTGTTAATTATTAGAACTCCATCTAATAGCTTAAATCTATTTAGAAAATGGGGGATAATTATGGGGCTTTGTTGCACAAACCTAGCATAGAAGGCTTATTCAGCAATATAATTTCAAAATGAATAAGCCAACTCCTAAAACCTATCGTACAACCAATTGGTCTTCCTATATGAGCAGTATACTGCGAAGACTGATTAACCGGGGCAATATTTGCATTTGGTTCGATCCAAAGACTCAGTGGTATGCACAGTCACAAGGCAAACAAGGTCGAAATCAAATCTACTCCGATACAGCTATTCAATGCTGCTTAATGATCAAATCTCTATTTCGACTATCTTTAAGTATGGTCACAGGTTTTGTTCAAAGTCTGATTAAACTTTGCGGATTAGATTGGACAGCGCCAGATTACACCACGCTTTGTAGAAGACAAAAGCATATTGATATTGCGATTAGTTACCAAAAAAGTAGCGATGGACTGCATCTACTCGTGGATTCCACTGGTTTAAAGTTTTTAGGTGAAGGTGAATGGAAACGCAAGAAACATGGATCTGAATATCGTCGTCAATGGCGTAAACTCCATATCGCTATAGATGCTGAAACCCTTCAAATACGTGCTGTACAACTCACTACAAATGATGTCAGTGATTCACAAGTACTCGAATATTTACTTGCTCAAATTCCCTTGGATGAGCAAATTTATTTTGTCTATACAGATGGTGCTTATGACACAAAGCACTGCCGACAAGTCATTTTAGATCGAGATGCACATGCGGTAATACGACCAAGGAAAAATGCAAAGCCTTGGAAAGATCAGCAAGCGAGGTCTATAGAGCGGAATGAGTTATTGAAAACAATCAAACGGCTAGGAAGATCCCTTTGGAAAAAGTGGTCTGGTTATCATCGTCGAAGTTTGGTGGAAACCAAGATGCATTGCATCAAATTATTAGGCGATAAATTAACGGCAAGGAGTTTCCCTAGTCAGGTGAATGAGATTCATGCACGCGTAGCAGTCTTGAATAGATTCACGGAATTAGGTCGACCTCATACCCAAGTTGCCACTTAAATTTGACTCACTTAGGGTAGCTCTGCCTTTCAAACCTTTGTGCAACAAAGCCATATGAAAGACACAATTTATCTCTCTGTATTTGGTTTAAATCTTGCTTTGATTAATGAACTCAAGGCCATCATTAATATCGCTCTACAGGAAAAATATGAGATTTCCTGGACACATATTGCTGATTCAAAACTCCAATTACTTTTAATCAATGAGGATTTTATTAACATTCCTCATATTGAAAAAATGGATAAAAAACATTTTCAGATTCTGCGTATAAAGAAATCTGATACGAATACGACCCAGCAAATTATTAACAATACGATTTATTTGCCATTATTTGATGAAAAACCTCTCATTCAATGGATACAATCCTATTTCTTTAATTTACTTAAATCTAATAATTTATCTTATCAGCTGAACAATAACTCTCTATCTATTCAAAATCAAAAATTCAATTATGATAATTTAGAAAATATATTTAAAGATATATTCAAAAAATATCGAACAGGTTTATTTTTATTACAAAGTGAAAGTGATGATATTGCCATACTCGATTTTGATCGGTTTCAATTTTATTTAAAACCTAATCTTCAAATTATAACAACAAAAAATTTAAACATTATCCCTGCAAGTATTAATCAAATTTTAAGCATTAAAAAATATGCAAAAGGCATAGATCTTAAACAGGGAGTCTGGCAATTTATTTGGGACTATCTCGACCAAGAGATTCCAAACTATCCATTTCATTATCAAATTAAACGTTGGCCAAAAATATCAAACAGAACCGACCGTATACATTAGATCTCTTGCGAAAGTAAAAAATTGTTTATACTAGCCCCATGAAATATGAAAATTTAACTCGATTTAATGATGGGGAATTTAAACGACTCGTTGGAGTTCCTCGTCCATTATTCTTAAAAATGGT
>NZ_VPCO01000020.1:0-66873 GCF_013418175.1 Acinetobacter sp. YH12200 | reverse complement strand
AGCAAGAGTGAACCACCTGATCCCTTCCCGAACTCAGAAGTGAAACCTCTTTGCGCTGATGGTAGTGTGGGGTTACCCATGTGAGAGTAAGTCATCGCCAGCTCATTATTCGAAACACCCCCTGCATCAGCAGGGGGTGTTTTTTTATGTGCGGGATTTATAGTAAAATTAAATATAGTAAAAATAATATTCTGAATTTACTCAAGGTTATTTGCTGTTTTTAAATCAGCCTGATTATGTTTTAATCATTAAAATTTAAAGCCTAGGAATCTGCGTGTTTGAGGTATTTACACAGCTCTGTGGTGGAATCGGTTTATTTTTGCTTGGTATGACTTTAATGACCGAGAGCCTTAAAGATATTGCAGGTGAAACATTAAGACAATGGTTAGGTCGGTTTACTGGTTCTCCTTTTAAAGCAATGACTTCAGGTATTGCCTTGACCTTGATTGTGCAATCCTCCACAGCCACGACTCTAGCAACCATTGGCTTTGTCAGTGCAGGCGTACTCTCTTTTTCGCAAGCCATTGGTGTAATTATTGGCGCCAATATCGGTACAACCAGTACTGGCTGGATTGTGGCTTTTTTAGGTTTAAAGTTTTCTATTGGACAAGTGGCTTTGCCTCTCATTGCCATAGGCGCTTTACTTAAAATATTAGCACATGGACGTACAGCGCTTACCGGCTTGGCGCTTGCGGGATTCGGCCTGATTTTCTTTGGAATTGATTTGCTTCAAGTAGCAATGTCAGGTGTCGCAGAACATTTCGATCTTTCAATTTTCTCGACCGAAAGTTTTGCTGCAAAGCTGTTATTGGTACTTTTTGGTTTGGTCATGACTGTGATTTTGCAGTCCTCCAGTGCCGCCATTACAGCGACACTTGCTGCATTAGCAAGTCAGGCGATTCAGCTCGATCAAGCGCTTGTGCTCGTCATTGGCCAGAATATTGGAACCGTTGCAACTGCAGTACTGGCAGCCATCGGTGCAAATGCGAATGCAAAACGAACTGCTGCTGTGCATGTCTGTTTTAATGTCGTGAGTGCAATTTTTGCATTTTGTATTTTGGTCCCCTTGTTTTTATGGCTGTATCAACCACAGTATTTTTTATCTGGTTGGGATCATGTGGTCATTGTGGCAGCTTTTCATACAGCCTTCAGTGTATTTGGTGCCTTATTTTTTATGCCATTGATTCGCCCCTTTGAACAGCTGTTGGTGAAATATATTCCGGCACATGAAGATTCATTATTACAGGCCTTAGATGAAGCCAGTTTGGCAGTGCCTGCGGTCGCAATTAATACGGCAGAACAAGTGATCTTTAAAACCATATTGACCCAATATTCCTGGATTCTAAAAGCCATCAAGTCAGCAGAATTGGTTTCGGCCAATGAATTAAAACAGCAAGACGAATTAATTTACAAATTACAGGATTATTTAGAAAAAATTGTTGTGCCTGAAAATAGCACTGATCAAAGTCGGCTGTTTAGCTTATTAAGGATGATGGTTTATCTGAAAGTGTTGCGTAGTGATTTGGAAAATCTAAAGCATGTTGTGAGTATTCGTACCCAACCCGCGATTCATCAACTTGCCTTGGATTTTATCCAGATTCTGGAAAATGCTGGAAATAGCATGCTAGATACTCGCTCATCTGAAGATTTGAGCCAACTGTATATTGAAATGGGACATCTAAAACAGTGGAGTAAACAGCATCGTAGCGAATTACGTGAAAAAACTAATATTTATGCCTCAACGTATCAGCTGAATGCAGCCAAAACTTTTGAGTTATTGGCTGCTCAGCGTTGGTTAGATCGCTTAGTTGCGCACAGTTACCGTTTGATTAATGTACTCAATGAGCGTCAGCAAACACTTACAATGCATCAAATTGACGACGAGCATGTTTAAGAGCAGATCTGAGACCTTCTTCCAGTGTTGGGTGATAAAAAGGTTTTGCCAGGATTTGATGAATATCCTGATCTGCATCAATGGTCCAGGCCAGAAGATGGCCAAGATGTTCAGCTTGTGAACAGAAGAGTTCTGCGCCTAATAATTTGCCTGATTTTTTATCAATATAAACTTCAATACCACCTTTATTTTCAGCAAGAACCAGTGCACGTCCTTGATTTTCATAGGAGGCAAATCCTCGAATAAACTCAATATTTTGCTGTTCTAACTGTTTAAAACTTTGCCCGATAATCGCCATTTCCGGGTGAGAGAATACGATTGCCAGTGGGGTGAGTGCGGGAATCGGTTTAATTTCGGGATAATTTAAACAGTTATGAACCACTTCTTTACCAGCATGAGCAGCTTCGTGCTGAATGGGGGCATCAGGTGCGGCATCACCCACTATAAATATCGGCATATCTGCGAGTTGTTTGGTTTTTTTATTGATAGGCAATTTTTTGATATCAGCAAAATTAGGATCTAACTGATTTAAACCCAATCGATCCAGATTAGTCTGACGGCCTGTAGCACCCAAAATATATTCAACTTGAATAGTTTGAGCTTGATCATTTTCAGTAAAATTAATCTGGATATGACCAGCTTGTTTTTTAACTTGATCTGGCAAGATTTTGAACTTGATATTGAGTTCTTTACTCAATTGCTCCTGTGCCAGCTTTTGTAAAGCAGGGCTGGTTAAGGCACCTACTTTTTGGCTACGAGCGAACAGGGTAGTGTCTACGCCCAGTCGTTGCATGGCTTGTGCCAGTTCAATGGCAATCACACCGCTTCCGATCACTGCTAAAGACTTGGGTAATTGAGAAAGTTCAAATATCTCATCAGAAGTTAGATATTTATCTCCTAATTCTTCCTTGAATGTTTTATCGATATTAGGTCGTGAACCAACCGCAATAATGAAGCTTTTAGCCTGATAAGCTTTTCTATTGACTTCAACTGTATGGGCATTAATAAACGTTGCATGACCAGAAATTTTATGTGAAGCCTCCCATCGATCAACACCTTTTAGGGTTGCGCGAATGAAACGTTCTCTTAAGCTATGTAGACGTTGCATCACACCTGAAGTATCTACTACAGCATCATGTTGTAAAGCGAGGTCTTTCGCGGATTGAATGTCATGCATACGATTTGCAGATGAAATCAGAAGTTTGCTTGGCATACAGCCGACACGTGCACAGGTTGTATCCCATGGGCCGTCATTAATAATTAAAATATTTTGGGTGTATTTGATGGCTTCGTTATAAGCACTGATTCCTGCTGTGCCTGCGCCAATGATGATGAGGTCGTACATAATATAAATATCTTAAAAATAATATAACTATATAAAAAAACCCTCTAGAAAGAGGGTTTTATTGCAATTATTTACACTTAAAATTTAATGCCTGCCGGTAAGCTCAAATTCGTATTAATTGTACCGCCATTATTTGTTGAAGTTCCTTTGAATGTTGTACCATTAATAGCATGTTCAAAACTAAGCGTACCGCTTGTTGCTTGTTTAAATTTTAAAATGTTTATGCCAATTAACTTAATACTACCAGTAAAAGTTTGCTTATTTTGATCAGGAGTTTCATTTTCAACACGAGTACCATCAATTGTCGTGATGCTCGGTAGAATTAATTCTTGTTCACCAGAAGCTCTCACGCGGTAATTAGCTGAACTAATTGTGCCAGGAGATGAGTTTAGTATTAACGAAATTGGCTCAGCAAAAGGAATATTGGGATTATCATTTATCAGTACATTAAATCCTGAACCTGATTGAATGTTATATAAGCTACCATCACGTGAGGTTAAATCTTTATAAATACTAATTGCGCCTGTCGTAATTTCTCGTTCAGTATCTTCACCTGTTTCTGGATCGGCTACAATTGCTGTTGTGGTGATCTTATAATCACTAGTGCTACTATTAATCAAAACAAAACGTTTTTGTTGAGTTTGTTGAATTCCCCATGACTGTTGGAAGGGATATGAAAATGCACCGGTAATAGTTACATCATGGAAATTTTTATCTCCATTTTCGTTTTCAAATACATAAATACGTGTATTTGATTCATATTCTTCTAAGTTTGGTGTTACTTCATCATGTTGTAATTTAATATTTTTTAAATCATTTACTGTAATATCAAAGTCCCAGTTATCGTAACTAGGTAAGATATTTTTAATATCTTCACCCACGAATACATAACAAGCTCTGTAATCTGTTTTACTTAAGGCAAAGCATTTGTTGCGGTAATATGAGCTATTTTTATAGGCAGATAAATCTATTTTTCGAATGTCTAAGCTTAATTGTAGGGGACCCTGTGCGAAAGTATCTAATGCATGGTCAATATAACCTTTAGCCGTAGTAGCATCATTTGGGTCATAATTTCCAAATAAGAACTGGCCTTCACGTTTTATGGTATCCAAGATTTGTTGAGGGGTTTGTTCACCAGATGGAATACTTGAATTATCTCCATTATTGGTTCCAGTTGAGGGAGATTTATCATAATAACCGTCACTACCACCGCCTCCACAAGCGGCTAAAAAACCTGATAAGGTGATAACAAGCACACTTTTATTAAACTTCATGTTTTACCCCAAAATAATTATATAAAGAATATAGTTTTACTATTTGAAGATTATCATATAAAAAAAATGGCGCAAAGAGCGCCATTTTTATTTACTATAGAACTCTATAGAGTAGTTCCCACACTCACACCTACAGTCGGCTTCAAATTCATTGAACTACAGCCGACAAAGGCCAAGCTCAGACATAATACGACCAAGATTTTATTCATGAATCAATCCTTGAGATTTAGCCTGGTTAAACAAGGTCGCTGAACGTGTACCGCTACGGCAGACCATCAAAATCGGCTTTGGCAGCTCATTATAAGATCGAGCAAACTCCTCAATATTGGCCTGAGAAATTTGACCACTCATGATGGGTTGATAAATAACACTGACTTGAGACTTTTCAGCAATTGAACGTAGCTGTCCAACCTTGACCTGATTGCCTTGTTCCTGGTCCGGGCGATTGACAATCACAGATTTAAAACCCTGTTGCATCAATTGCTGAAACTTGTTGGTGGTCATTTGCCCTGTAACACTCACCGTAGAGGTCAGTGCACGGCTAAGCTCTTGTGCAGCAAAAACAGGTGTAATACAGCTAAAACAGGTTACCAATACCACACCTTTCCAAAACAACTTAGTCATCCAGCAGGTCCATCTGTTTTGCCAGCTGATATAAATTATTCGAGCGGTTTCCAGTACGACAGAACATCAAGATCGGTTTTGGCAACTCATTATAATGATTGGCAAAAGTGCGTACATCAAGCTCAGTAATCTGACCGGCTACTACTGGCTGGAATACATAATCCAGACCGGCATTACGTGCAGCTTCCTCGATTTGTGCACTGGTTGGCTGCTCGGAACCACCTTCCATGTCCGGACGGTTGTTGATAATCGATTTAAAACCTTTCTCAACCACTTGAGTTACGTGTTCTGGACCAATTTGACCAGCAAAACCTACATTTTCGCTCATGACGCCACTCCATCATTTCATTTATATCGATATGCTTTATGATAGCATTAAGCGGAAAACATGCTGAAGCTGTTGTGAAATTTTTATAAATGATGATCACCATAAGATAACGCAATGGAGCGCGTATGCAGGCTTATACAGTTGAGCCACTGTATGTAAAAAGCGGTCAGGATGTGATTGCTGCAGATTTTTATCGGCCTAAAAATATAGAAAAACCGGCCGTGATCTTGATGGCCCATGGTCTGGCGGCCTTACGTCAATTTAAACTGGTGCACTATGCCCAGCATTTTGCCAGTGCCGGCTATGCGGTGGTGTTATTCGATTATCGCTATTGGGGCGGCAGTACCGGGCGACCGCGTGAGCTGGTCTCGATTTCTGCCCAGCTGGATGACTGGCGAACCATGATCAAGCATATTCAGGCACGTAAGTCGATTGACAGTCAACGGATCGTGCTCTGGGGAACTGCCTTAAGCGGAGGGCATGTACTCACCCTGGCAGCAGAACTGAAAAATATTCAGGCCGCAATGGTACAGGTGCCTTTTGTCGATGGGGCTGAAAGTGCCAGGCTTTATCCTTTGCAGCAACTCCCCAAGGCACTTAAGGTTTCTAGTCAGGACTATATGGGAAGCAAGGTCGGTATGCAGCCCAAAACCTTGCCGGTGGTCGATCCTTACGAGCTGTGTTTTATGCCGACACAGGACAGCTACGAGGGTTATCTGTCGATTGTGAATCCGGATTATTATTGGAGTGGTCAAATTCCTGCGCGGGTCTTTTTTAATTTAATGCGTTATCGCCCGATTCAGCAAGTTAGAAAAATCACCATTCCTGTGCTGTTTATTGCAGCAAAACTGGATAGTTTAATTCCGATTGAATCCAGTCGCGAAACCGTGACCAATCTTGCACCGTTTGTACAATATCAGGAGTGGAATATCCGGCATTTTGATATTTATCATGGTGAATGGTTTGAAAAAGCCGTTTCAACCCAATTAGAATTCCTACATCAACATATTGGAGTACGCTAGATGATTATTGTATGCCCAGAATGTCAGGCCAAAAATCGTGTTCCTGAAGATAAACTCACCGCCAACCCTGCCTGTGGTCAATGTCATCAGGCCCTGATTCCATTGGCCCCAATTGAATTAAATGAGCAGAATTTCAGCCAGTTTGTCACCCATAGTGACTTGCCCATTTTGATTGATCTCTGGGCAGAATGGTGTGGCCCCTGTAAAATGATGGCACCGCATTTTGCGACTGTCGCGCAGCAATATCCAAACGTGGTTTTTGCAAAAATTGATACCGAAGCGAATCCGCGCTTAAGTTCAGCATTTAATGTTCGCAGTATTCCGACGCTGGTGTTGATGAATAAAAGCAACGAAATTGCTAGAATAAGCGGTGCATTACGATCAAGCGAACTACAAAAATGGCTTGATCAGCAGTTAAATACCCAACCCTAATTCAAATGCCTGGAGTGAATGTGTCAGATTCTCAAGTAAAACCAGAGGGGATTCTTTCCCTACAAACGATCGCAATGCCTGCAGATACCAACTGGAGCGGTGATGTGTTTGGTGGCTGGATCGTTTCACAAATGGACTTGGCAGGCGCGATTCACGCAGAACGATTTTCAAAGGGACGTTGTGCCACGATTTCGATTAACCAGATGACCTTTCTGGTTCCAGTGAAAGTCGGGGATGTCATTAGCTGTTATACCCAGATTTTAAAAGTTGGCAAGACCTCTATTCAGATGGAAATTGAAGTCTGGGACAGTCATGATGATTCACGTGCGCCGATTCGTGTCACAGAAGGAGTATTTACTTTTGTCGCAGTCGATGTAAAAGGCAATAAGCGTCTGATTCCAGAGGAAGCCAAACAGAAGTTTTTAGAGTCTCAAGCAGCCCAATGATTGAATGAGATATAAAAAAATCCCAGAGATGATCTCTGGGATTTTTCTTGCTTAGAAAGAATTATGATTGCTTGAGCTGATCTTTGGCAATCCAGGCCCAGAGCATTTCACATTGAATCGGCGTTTCTCCGGATTCATCCGTGACCGTGACCTGAACCAATGTTTCGCCTTTATCGGAGCTTTGCATGAGTGCTTGTTGCTCCGGCGTCAAGGTAGCGACTGCAGTCATGGCGCCTTTGGTCGGACGTTTAAAATCAATCTTCAAACTTTTGATTAATACAATCGCGGTATCCGGCACATTCATTGCCGTCACAAAGCCGGTCGCAGTTTCTGCCACTAAGGCCATGGCGCAGGCATGTACCTGACCAATATGGTTTTGCATGACTTTATGGTTGGCGATTGTGACCACCACTTTTTCCCCACTGAGTTCTACATAGCGAATTTTGGCAGAACCTACCATGGGAATAATCCGGCCAAAGGTTTTACTCAATAAAGTACTACGAATAGCTTGAGGTAGTCTGGAAGTAGCTTTTACCAGTTTGGTCAGTCGATTGCGATGCGTCATAATTCCTTCTTTAAGACACTGTACGGTCTTAATCTTTAAAGTTATTGAACTGTAAAGGCAAACCAAATTGCTGTTCTTTTAAGAAGGTCATCACTTGTTGCAAAGTGTCGCGCTTCTTGTCCGTTACACGAATCTTGTCACCCTGAATAGAAGATTGCGCTTTAATGCCGCTTTCTTTAATGGCTTTATTGATTTTTTTTGCGGTATCAGAGTCAAGACCGTCTTTGAGTTTGATTACCTGAATCACGTTTTTACCAGAAGCCGTCATTTTCTGTGGATCAAGGGCCTGAATATCGACTTTGCGTTTAAAGAAATGACTTTCGAGCATGCTATACACTTGTTCACACTGGAAATCACTTTCAGTCGAAATCTTGATTTCCTTGTTTTTTTCATTCAGTTCAATAGAAACGTCCTGACCGCGGAAGTCAAAGCGGGTCGCAATTTCTTTTTGTGTGTTTTGAACTGCATGATTTACTTCAAAAATTTCTAATTCAGAAACAATATCGAAAGAAGGCATGGTTTAGACCTTTACAAATGGAAAGAATATCTGAGATGCTAGGGATGTTTTCTTCATTTGCCAAGTGTTGTTTACATCAAAGGAGTGCGCAATGATCCGTAAACAAGAAATTACAACATTTGAGTTCCCAGAAAATGCAATTATCTGGGATGTACGCGATACAAGTGCTTTTGCTGAAGCACACGTGAAAGGGGCGGTAAATCAGCCCATTAACGATCTTTCAGCAGAGAGCCTAACTCAGGTGTCAGCGGATCAACCCATTTACATCTTGTGTGGTGGGGGTAGTAAAGCTCCACGTGCTGCTGAAAAACTAGAGGGTTTTGACAGTTCACGTGAATATGTCATTCTGATGGGGGGTACTCGTGCCGCCCGTGATGCAGGCTTACCGCTTGAACAGGGTGCATAAGCATTCTGTTAAAAAAAAGCGCCGCAAGGCGCTTTTTTATTGGCTGAAATTTAATCCCTCCCAACCTCCCTTTTCTAAAGGGAGGAGCTACAGGCATTCTATTTATTCATAAAAGTATAAAAAAGTCCCCCTTTAAAAAAGGGGGACTTAGAGGGATTCATGCAAAAGGGTAATTAAATTTGTGGCTTAAAATAAGGCTTCTTGGTTTTTACTTTCTTTTGAAAGCGGCTCACGCTGAGTTTTTTAACCAGACTTGCCGGAACAGGATAGGCTTCACCCAGAATCTGGGCGGCCAGAATTTCACTACAAAGGGGTGCAAATAAAAAGCCTTTGGAGCCTAGACCGGCAAAACTATAAATTTCCTGTTCAGGCTGCATTTTACCGAGTAAAGGAAAGTAATCCTGACTTTGGGCACGTAGCGCTGCACGGCCATGCCAGGTGTCCATCGGTGCTAATGACGCGGCATAATCTGGAAAGACGCTCTGGAGCAGCTCATGATTATGTGCATGATCTTCTGGGAGCACCTCTGTATCCTCCCGACCAGGATGGAAAGATGCACCGAGAATTAAATGTGTATCATCCAGTTGCATACAATACCCACCGTAGTTATAAGCAGTCTCTTTGCTTAAAGGCTGAGCGCTATTGTTTAGCCAGCTCACTTGTCCACGAATTGGCTTGAGTGCCGGATAATGCTCAAAGAATTGTGCTGTCTCGCGCGCGCTACAAACCAGCACATGATCAAACTGACCCAAACAATTTTCATTTTCAAAAAGTTTGGGTTGAGATAGCTGCTCAATTTTGGTGATTTTTGCTTGGATATATTTAATATTCGGATGCTGTAAAATTTCATCACGCAATTGATGCGGAGAAATAGTTCCTGCTGCTAAAAGTTTTAAACTTGAATATTCAGTATGCAGTTTCTGCTCATCCGCCGTTTGCACTGAAAGAATATGTGCTGGATATTCATTTGCCAGACTTAAAAGAGTCTCGGGATGTTTGAGTGCCAATTGACTGACCTGAATCGGTCGAAAGGCTTTGAATTTTGCATAATGAGTCAGCGCATGTTGCCAAGCCAAGGTCATTAAATGTTCTGCACTCTGCTCAATCGGGCAGAGTTTTGGGTTCAGGAGCGCAAGCGGGTTACCAGAACCACCAGCAAGTGGCGCTGATTGATCGTAAATCGTGACTTGGTGGCCACGCTGCGCAAAGGCCCAGGCAGCACTTAAACCTGCGATTCCGGCACCAATAACCGCAATCTGGCGTACATTAAATTCAAGTTCAGGATTTAATGCTATTTTTTTTTGAGTAATATCCTGATCTGCATCCGAATTGGCTGGTTCAGATAGTTTCCAGATGGCTTTGAGCATTTCACGTTTATGCCCAAAACCTCTTGGACGTGAAATGGAAATCCCATGATTCTTTAGGCCACGTTTCAGGACACCTGCGACACTAAAAGAAGCGAAAGTGGTGCCGATCTCGGATAAACGCACAATATTATTTAAAACATTTTCTTCCCACATGTCTGGATTACAAGACGGCGCAAAACCATCCAGAAACCATGCATTCACAGGTGCGGTTTTTTCCATGATGGGAAATACATCATGGGCATCTCCAAGCCACAAGTCGATTGAGAAACATTCTTCCGGGAAGCTTAAGCGGTGGCAGCCTGCAATTGGCATCGGATATTGGGAAATCAGTTGATCTGCCAATGGCTTGAGTTCAGGCCAGACATTTAAAGCGCGAATCAGATCGGGTTTAGAGAGCGGAAATTTCTCCACTGAAATCGCATGCAAATGACTGTGATTGTCCGGACGGGTCTGCTGCCAGAGCTGCCATAACGCCAGAATATTCAGTCCTGTGCCAAAGCCGGTTTCGCCCACACAAAAATATTCAAACGGTTTTAAGTCAGTCAGGCGGGTCGGCAGGTCATTGCCATTTAAAAAAACATGGCGGGTTTCCAGCAAACCATTGTCTTTAGAAAAATAAACATCGCCAAACTGTTTAGAGACAGGCACTTCAATGCCATCCACCAATTGCCAATCGAGATCGGCGGTTTGAATTGCATGCGACAAAACGACTACAACCTTAAATAAGTCCGAAAGGGGAATAGATTACCATTGACGGCGACGTTTGGTATAAACGTAACTGGCAATCAGAAAGCCCAGCAAAACGCCTACGGCCAACGTGGCAGCACCATACAGGAACATCTGCGCACTGCGTTCGCTTTGTAAAACCTGTACTTGCACGCCAAGATTGTCATTTCTGAGCTGTAGTTCCTGATTTTGTGCTAACGCTTCCAGATTGGCTTTTTCCAGCTGTTGCAGACGTGTCGCCTGATCTTTCACCAAGGCTTTTACTTTGGCATCTTGCTGAGCTTTATTTCTGGCGAGTTCTTCAGCAGTCAGTGGCTTATTTCCAGTTGCCGGAAGGGCTTGAGATGCTGTTGCAGCCACAGGGATGATTGCAGGTTTTGGCGTAGCAGTGGGGGGTGCGACTGCAGCTTGTACAGCGGCGGCGGCGACACTGTTCGGTGTTGTCTGAACTGTGGCAACTTCTACTGCCCATACAGAATGAAAGGTACAACAGAGGCCAATAACACTGGCAAGAACAACACGCATAAACCTTATCCTTGAGGGAATGCTTTGTTAAACGGTTTCACATCAATCTGTGCATATACACCTTCTTTCAGGAAGGGTTCATCCTCTAACCAGGTATCCAGGTCTTCACGGCTGTCAAAATCGACAATGATGGTACTGCCATAAAAGCCGGCTTGTGGATTACTCGGATCTTTCGGCATCGCGCCTGCAACAATCAGACGGCCTTCATCATTCAGCTTTTGCAAGCGGGCAAGATGTTGTGGACGAATGGCAAGACGTTTCTCCACTGTACCTTCCTGATCGGTACAGCTAACGACAAATAACGGCATGATGATTCTCAATCGTTTGTAGTTGGATTTATTCAGCAGTCTTAAAGTATTTACGCAATACAATAAACTGGATAATGATAAAGGAAAACATCACGATCATGTCACCGAATGCCGTAAATTCGCCCCAATATTTTCCATCCAGCCACAAGTAGGCAAAGAAGGTATGTAAAAATGACATCAGTGCAAACATGGCGACCCAGGCATAGTTCAGTTTGATCCAGCCTTTTTCACTTAAGTTGAAAACCGGGCCAAACAGACGCTGAATCAGTGGCTTTTTATCTTTACTAAACCAAGGCGACAGCAGGAATACGCCCGCAAAGACCAGATTCAGCAATACCGCCTTTAAACGGATATAGAAATCGTCGCTCAGCATCAGAGTGATCCCACCAAAAATCACGGTCATAAACAGTACAATCCATTGCTGCTTATCCAGGCGGAATTTTTGCATGACAAATAACGCACCATAGACCACCAGCATAGCAATAATCAGACCAGTGGTTGCCACAAGAATATTATTATTGTCGACACCCCCCGCAGAACCGATCAATTGCAAAAGTTGATGGTCAGTGTCTTTTGGATCTACAGTTTTATATAAATAAAAGAAAATAATGAGTGGCACAAAGTCTAAAAGTGCTTTCATGTTAGAGTATCTAAATCTGATTAAATAAATGTCATAGTATAGAGATGCACGGCGTAGATTTACATACACATAGCAATATTTCTGATGGAACTTTAACTCCACAGCAATTGGTCGAGGCTGCCGTAGAGAAATCGGTGCATACTTTGGCATTGACAGATCACGACACTATGGATGGCCTGGAACTGGCACAAGAAGCCGCTAAAAATCATGAGATTAAGATCATTTCTGGGGTGGAAATCTCCAGCCAGTGGTCACGTCCAGCCACCAAGAAAAATTATGGTGTGCATATTGTTGCACTGAATATGCAAAATCCTGAGCCTTTACAAAAAGCCCTCAATCAGCAGAAGAAAATCCGGGCGGAACGCTCGAAACAGATCTGTGACTTACTGATTCCTTTAATTGGTCAGGATATTTATGCCGATGTACTGGTCAAAGTCGATAATATCCCTGATCGGGTAACACGGACGCATATTGCCAAAACCTTAGTAGAAAAGGGCATTGTGACTCGCCCGCAACAGGCTTTTGATAAGTACATCAAGGAAGGTAAGAAAGCCTATGTCAAATTTGATGGCTTGAGTCTTGAAGACACGGTTCAGGTGATTCATGAAAGTGGCGGTTTTGCAGTGCTGGCACATCCGACCAAATATGACCTATCTGCAACCAACATTCGTTACCTGATCGAGATCTTTGCCAAGTTTGGTGGCGACGCCGTTGAACTGCCGCCAGCGGTAGATCCAAGTTCTACTCGCCAGATGGTCGATCGGATGATTGCGGAGCATCGTCTGAAAGTTTCGATTGGCAGTGACTTTCATGGCGACCATATGCCATGGATCAGACTCGGGAATGTGCCGAGCCTAAAACCGGGACAAGTCGGGATTTGGGAGAGTTTTGTTGATTGAGTGCTTTACTCGAACTTTGTTCTTGCAGAGCAGAAGTGCCCTTTGCTGATAGAAAAGGGCAAGAGAAGAATAAATTACAGTAGGTTATGATCTTTGGCCTGAATCGGTGGTGGGGTTGGTTTGCCCAGCGTGCCTAAGAGTTCAATTTCAATGGTACGTACCATTGAGTCCAGTGGCAAATCATTACTTTGCGTGCCAAAAGGTTCTTCAATTTCTGAGCTTAAGGCATCTAGTCCTAAAAAGGTATAAGCTAAAATACCGACCAGTAAAGGCGTAAATAAACCCAATGTTGAACCCAGGCTAAAGGGCAAAATAAAACAGAAAAAATAGACGGTACGATTCAGCAAGACTGAATAGGCAAAAGGTAAAGGCGTCGTCGCAATCCGGTCACAACCAGTCTGGACAATACTTAGTTCCGCCACGTGATTATTCATCTGCATATAGATGATGTCTGAGATTTCACCTTCTTTGAGCGCCTGCATTAACTCCCATTGAATCAGGCTTAAGGTATATTGCGGCGCGTTGGCCTGTTGATAGAGCTGGGTCACAGCTTGCTGGCTCATGCCGCTGGTTTCAACCAGTTCGGTCGGATTGGCTGTCTGATGGCGTAGCCGGTCACGGAGAACATTGGCAAAGACAATCACGTGCTGAATTACACGTTCACGGCGACCTTGAGACAGCATCCGGCAATCCCGGTCAAAATGTCGTGAATTGGCAATCAGAATACCCCAGAGTTTGCGGGCTTCCCACCAGCGGTCATAACAGGCCGAATTCTTAAATCCGAGAAAGATCGACAGCACCACTCCAATCAGGGTAAAGCCAACCAGGGGTAATTCTGGAAAATGAAAATAACCAATATGCGACAAGCCACCAATGATGGCCGAGATCAACATCACTACGCCTAAAGGTGGCAAAACTTTCGGCAAAATTGTACCTCGCCAGGAAAACAGCAATTTAAAAAGACTTGGCTGGTCACGTACAATCATTTATTGGAATCATCACAGTTTTTTCATGATCTTCTTGACTTGTGCCAGCTTTGTCAAGTGCTAATCACCTGTGTATTTCGGGTTGAATGAGTTGCTGCTCGGCAAAAGAAAAACTGCCCTCTAGGGCAATGATACAGTGGTCGATTAAATAAATATCGACCAGTTGACAGGCCTGCTGAATCTGGCGAGTCAGATGCAGATCTGCTGGAGAGGGATAGGCCCGGCCGAGTGGATGATTATGCGCAATTACAATTGAGGTTGCCTGTTGGCTAATCGCATAACGTAGCAATTGATTAATGGAAATATCACATGCATTGATGGAGCCATAAAACAGTTTTTTAAAGGCAATTTTTCTTAAACTGGCATCCAGACACAGCATGGCAAACACTTCCTGAGTTTCACCGAGCAGTTCAAAACGTAAGTAATCTCTCAGCCGCTTGGAATTGGTAAGTTCCAGTGCATCCTGTTTCAGGTGCTCGGCTATGTAACGCCGTCCGAGTTCCTTGACGGCCATCAGTTGAGTATATTTACTGATGCCCATGCCATGAAACTGGCTGACTTCCTGTAAAGGTGCATCGAGCAACGCAGTCAAATGACCAAAATGCTGAATCAGCAAACGCGCCAGATCAACTGCCGAATGTTGCTGGGAACCGGAGCGTAGAAAAATAGCCAGTAGCTCGGCATCGGACAGACTTTCTGCGCCATATTGAATTAAGCGTTCTCGCGGCCGTTCTTGTTCCGGCCAGTTTTTAATAGAAAATTGCATAGTTATTAGACTTATTTATTATGAATTATCAGTTTTCCCGCAAGCTGATCTCTTGGGAATGCCATTATTTAATGCTATTGTGAGCCCCACTGCAACAGAAAGGTAGCCTGTTTGTGAGCTTCGATGTAAGTGTAATTCCTCATAAAAATATCATTTTAGCTGTGACTGGCGGCATTGCTGCCTATAAAAGTGCGATTCTGGTTCGTCGTCTGAAAGATGCCGGATTTAATGTGCGGGTGGTGATGACCCAAGGGGCACAGGCTTTTATTACACCTTTAACGTTTCAAGCCTTATCAGGCAATCCGGTCCATACGGCATTACTGGATCCTGAAGCGGAAGCAGGTATGGGGCATATCGAGCTGGCACGTTGGGCGGATCTGTTACTGGTTGCACCTGCAAGTTGTGACACCTTGGCAAAGTTTGCAGCAGGTCTGGCAGATGATTTGCTCAGTACTTTATATCTGGCGACCAAAGCACCGGTCTGGGTAGCGCCTGCCATGAACCAGCAAATGTGGGCAGCTAAGCCAACACAACGCAACTTGGCCACTTTAATTGAAGATGGTGTGCATGTGATCATGCCGGATGCCGGATCTCAAGCCTGTGGCGATGTGGGTTTAGGCCGTATGCCTGAGCCGGAAGATCTGGCACGACAAGTCACAGAATATTTCCATCAAGCACAGCGTGCGATCGCAGAAAAATTTGGTCAGCTTGCGGGTAAACGTGTCACCATCACCGCCGGTCCAACCCGTGAAGCGATTGATCCGGTACGTTATATTTCCAATCACAGTACCGGTAAAATGGGCTTTGCTCTGGCAGCTGCCTGTTATGCCGCTGGGGCAGATGTGACCCTGATTGCAGGGCCAGTGACTCTGGATACACCAAATGGCGTCAAACGCAAAAATGTCAGTTCTGCCGTAAAAATGCTCAATGAAAGCATGCAGATGCTGGAAGATGGCTGTGATATTTTTATTGCAACTGCTGCGGTGGCGGATTACCGCGTGGCGGAAGTTGCAGAACACAAAATTAAAAAATCTGGCGATGAGCTGAATGTGGCGCTTGTGAAAAATCCGGATATTGTGGCGACTATTGCCCAGCAAGAGAAACGTCCATTTATGGTCGGTTTTGCGGCGGAAACCCGCAATATTGAAGAATATGCCGCGGGCAAACTGGTCGCGAAAAAACTGGATATGATTGCCTGCAATGATGTCTCACGTGCCGATATCGGTTTTGCGTCGGATGAAAATGCCATGACCGTATTTTTTGCCGAACAGTATCAGATGGATAAGCGTGATCTGGAAAAAGCCTCCAAGCAGGAAATTGCCCAGCAGCTGATCGAAGCGATTCATGATGCCTTGCATCGTGATCCATCCAGTGATGACGATTTTTAAAAGAATCTTCACAAAAAAAAGCCCTGTTAGACTCAGGGCTTTTTTATGAGTAAATTTTTATCATTTATTCAAAAAGCTGTAGAAATCTTAAATAATTTAGTCATGATTCATGCACTGCTTATTTCTTGTTTTTTCAAAAAAGCATAAAATAGGTCACAGAATAAGCAAGCATAACAATACTGCATATATCAGCTATAAGCAGGAACAGGAAAGAAAAAGAAGGAGGCGCTATGAGAACAATCATTGTGTTATGGATGATCGCCTGTCTGGCTGGATGCAGTTACTTTGTCTCGATGGATGAATTGGCCAGAAATATTCAAGCGCAGATGCAACAGGAATTTAATTCCAATCAGGATTATCAACGCTATCGTTTTACTGTGCAGAAGGTCAAAATTGTCCAGCGGCAGGGCAATCAATTTAAAGCGATTTCTCATCTGAATTATCAGGGGGAGGCATATCCGGTCAATGTCAAAATTTTTAAGGTCGATGGAGGCTATAGGTGGTCGATCGAAGAGGATGCCTTTGCTTTTATTGATGAAATTGAAATAGAGCAATACCGGCAGCAACTGGATCGGGAGTTACAGCAGCTGGCTTCAGCCTTAGATGACCTGGAACCTGTAGATGAGTCAAAAGAACATGAGCGCGGTTCTCTGGTCACACCCATTGCCGAGCCAGAATTTCAAGGTGTTTCTTATCAGGAAGAACCGGTTCCGGTCGGTAATATCACCGCATATACTCAATAACGTCTTCGCTCATCTCTATAAAAAAGCACCGATGATCGGTGCTTTTTTATATCGATTAGACTTTTAAATTCGTATTTAGGATTCAACTTGCTGATGTTCACGCACATAGTCTTCAGTACGTTGCATTGCTTCTTGAATATTAAACAGCGCAGTTTCCACATCTTTCAAGGTTTTGGCATTGCCACCGCTTAGTGCCTGACGCCATTTACGTGCACCCGGCAAGTTCTGGAACAGTCCTAAAATATGACGGCTAATAATTGACAATGGTGCACCTTCTGCCATGCGCTGGGCAATATAAGGCAGCATTTGTTGCATGATCTCGAAACGATCCGGTGCATCCAGATTCCACAATTGGCCCAGTTCAGCCAATAAGTACGGATTATGATAGGCTTCACGACCAATCATCACGCCATCGACATGTTTGAGATGTTCCAGCGTTTCGGCATAGGTCTTGATCCCGCCATTGATTTCAATCAGCAGATCAGGACGATCCTGCTTCAGGCGATAAACATCTTCATAACGCAGGGGCGGCACATCGCGGTTTTCTTTAGGCGATAGACCTTTTAATAAGGCAATGCGCGCGTGTACGATAAAATTATTGCAGCCGGTTTTGGCTACGGTATCGACAAAATGCAGCATTTCTTCATAAGACTGCATATCATCAATCCCGATCCGGTGTTTTACAGTCACTGGAATATCCACCGCATGCTGCATTTCAGCAATACATTCCGCGACTAAATCGGGTTCAGCCATGAGGCAGGCCCCAATTTTATTATTCTGTACCCGGTCACTCGGGCAACCCACATTTAAATTGACTTCGTTATAACCCCAATCCTGTGCCATCTTGGTACAGGTCGCGAGATCTTTAGGATTCGAGCCACCAAGTTGTAGCACGATCGGCTGTTCTTCGGTGTTAAAGTCCAAATGCCGTTTGGCATCCCCATAAATGATGGCACCTGTGGTGACCATTTCAGTGTACATAATCACATTTGGGTTAAACAGACGGGCAAAGAAGCGATAGTCTTTGGTGGTCCAATCCATCATCGGGGCAACACTGATTCGTGGTTGAAGTTTATTTTCAATGGTGGTCAGATCAGTCATTCAAAATTATGCCTTAACGAAATGGAAGAAGAAGGGATGAATAAATCACCCAAAGATTATTTTTTTTTTGCCCAAGCTCGCTAGGCCAACATCGCAAAAAAAGAGGGCGTAATACTAGCATAAAATCAGCAGAACGACCCGGCGAACTTGAGTCAAGCCAGTAAGTCCAGGACATAAAACAAGAAATAAAATTAGAATTCCAAGTCATTCCAGAATGGTATATTTTGATAGTAGAAACACCAATATAAAAAATGATAGAAATAAGGAGAATAATTATGCTGTTATTGGAGGAGATTTATAAAAGCCATAAAGCACAAAATTCAGCACATTTTAACTTAAAAATTCATCGTGGCTTAGGCTGGTTTAAAAAAGCGCTAGACTTGGATCAAGATCTGGATTTTAAATTCATCAGTCTATGGATTGGTTTTCAGGCTATTTATGCAGAAGAGGATGATCGGGTTCAGGGAAAGGATAAGCTGCATCAATTTCTAGAAATACTTTGCCAAAATGATCTGGACCAGAAGATTAATCATATTGTCTGGGAAAAGTACAGTCAGCCAATCCACTCACTCTTAGCGAACCCCTATATGGAACAAAGTTTTTGGGATTATCGTCACCAGAAAATTAGTCTGGAAAGCTGTAATGCTGAACTGGAAACACAGAAAAAAATCATACAGCATGCTTTAAATGAGCGAAATTCTGTCGAAATTTTAGTCGGGGTGTTTCGTCGTTTATATACATTACATCATCAGCTCATGCAGGGCGGAGTTACCTATCATAGTTCCCTGAATCACAAGTCACTCGAGGAAAGCTGCCGGATTCTGGCCGCTTTGCTGCCGGTCTTTATCTGTATTTTATTGGAAAATTCAGTTGCTCTAGATTTAAATAAACCTTTCTATCCAGCGGCTCAAGTCAGCTAAGTATAGTTAAGCATCTAGGCTGCTGTCCGGGCGTGATGCCATTGATCCAGTAAGGCGAATAGGGTAGCGCCTAGGGCCAGCCCGAGTCCTGCAATACAGGTCATGCTCCAGCCCCCATGATGCCAGGCATAAACCCCTAAGGCTGAACCACAGGCACCGCCAATAAAGTACAGGGTCATATACAGTGAATTGACCCGTGATTTGGCATCCGGGCGCAGGCGGAAAATCACATTCTGATTACAGCTATGCGTAATCGCCAACCCCAGATTAATCAGTCCATAGCCCAGAATATAGCTCAGCAGCGATACCGCACCAAAATATAGGAACAGCCAGCTCCCAATCAGGATCGAACAGCCAATCCAGCTCAAGGTTTTGATATGGCCCCGATCGGCCCATTTGCCAATAAATTGAGTCGACAATGCACCAAAGACGCCGACCAGTGTCACCAGACCGACCATGACATCAGACAGCTGGAAAGGTTCTTGGGTCAGCAGCAGGGCAATGGTCGAGAACAGCATGCTCATGGCGGCAAAAGCACAGGCACCGGTAAGAGAGCGCAAGACCAGTCGTGGTTCATGTGTTAATAAGCTCGTCATAGATTTGAAAATCGCTGCATAGCTGATTCTTAGACGTGGCAGACTCGGTAATTTTCCTCGCAGATAAAAACTTAAAGCCAGCATGCTGATGCCACTGACGATATAGATCATTTTCCAGTGAAACAGGTCGGACAATAATCCCGCAATACTGGTCGAGAGCAGAATACCGACCAGCAAGCCGCTCATCAGGAAACCCACTACTTCTCCAGTTTTTTCCGGTTTGACCGCCATGGTGGCCAGGGGAATCAGAATCTGTGCAGCCACGGAAAACAACCCGGCAATGATGGTGCCAACCCACAGCATCGGCAGGTTTATTGCACTGGCACAAATAAATAAACCTGCAGCTGCACCCAGCATGAGAAAGGGAATCAGCTTGGTTTTATTCAGCATATCGCCCAAAGGTACAATAAACAGCAGGCCTAATGCATAAGAGATTTGAGCAAAGGTAACGGTGAGTGCCACTTGTGATTCCGGCACCTGATAATATTGCTGAATCGATGAAATCAGTGGCTGGCAATAATAGTTGGCGCCGGCACATAAACCACAGGCAATCGCCATCAGCCATAATAAGGGCTTGTTTTGACTGATATCGAGGGGCGTGTTCATAGCAGCAACCTTATCTAAGCCGAGGAGAATTTAAAACAAGCAGCGCATTGATGCAGGAATGAAAGGCACTATAAGTGAGAACTTTAGGCTTTAAAAGTAGAAAAATATTACAATGACTCAATGAAAAGATCTTAGAAAACCAGTCAGGAATAATCAGGTTGCCAGATTTTTGATCAATAGCTGGCTTTATTACAATGCATAGGACAAAGAAAGAACGGAAAATCCCCTGAAAATGAAAAAAATTAAATAATGGCTCTCATTTTATGCGCAGATATGGTGCATAAACTTTATTTTAGTCACTTATTCGGTTTATGACATTAATATAATAAATGGTCAGCAAGATTTTTGTTCCTCTTGGTCTGATCATTTTAGAGATAAGTGACCCTTAGACCCACAGATCTCGTTGTGTCACATCCATCAATTCAACCCTAGCTCGATGGGTGTTAAATCATAACTAAATTGAATAAAAGGTATTACTTTACAGATCAGATAGCTTATCGGGAATAAGTTCTTTATTTGTCAATAAAGTCAAATTTAGAAAACTTGGAGAGCTAAAGTGCCGCTGTCCTTAGCAGAGAGACCTATTCAGAAACGGGTAGCATAAAGAACCAAAACAGGAATTTTGGTCAGAAAGATCAATGTAACAAAAAAAATCTCAAGTAGGCGGCTTATCAGCCGAGCGCATTTTCAGGTTTTCATTCAGGTGAATGAATATCGTTTATAAAATAATCAAATATAAATATTTGGCGTATATAAGCCACGCACCAGTACAGCAACATTTTTATGAATCATCAGTTCAATATATAGGCATTTATTAAATAAATAGTAGGTAGTAATTTCAAACAGTTTGATTAGAATCCAAAAATTCAACAAGAACACATCCTGAGGGGAAGCATCGTTTAAGCGATGTTTACTTAAGAAAAATTAGCTTGAGGAACGCTCATGCAGATCGGAATTCCAGCCGAAACTGTTGTCGGTGAAAATCGCGTCGCTGCGACGCCAGAGACAGTAAAGAAATTGATCAGCGCAGGACATAGCGTGATTATCGAACGTAGTGCAGGGCTTAAAGCTGCCTATATCGATAGCGCCTATGAACAAGTTGGTGCCAAAATTACGGATGATGCCTACACCGGCAGTCAATTGATTTTAAAAGTTCGTGCACCGAAAGGTGAGGAAATTCAAAAACTCAATCCGAACACCGCCATCGTGGCGATGTTTGATCCTTACCGTAATACTGAGCTTGACCAATTTGCGGCACAGAACGTGTCTGCATTTGCATTGGAACTTTTGCCACGGACCTTGTCTCGTGCGCAGAACATGGATGTCTTGTCTTCTCAAGCCAACCTTGCAGGATACAAATCGGTGCTTTTGGCTGCGGCTGAATACCAGCGCATGTTCCCGATGCTAATGACGGCTGCGGGGACGGTCAAACCGGCCCGTGTGGTGATCATGGGGGTCGGTGTCGCGGGTCTGCAAGCGATTGCCACTGCAAAACGCTTAGGCGCTATTGTGGAAGCCACAGACTTGCGTCCAACAGCAAAAGATCAAGTGGAATCATTGGGCGGTAAATGGCTGGACGTGCCGATGTCTGCCGAAGAGCAGCAAAAAGCGGCGGATGCGGCCAAGAATGGTTATGGCTGGATGCCGGGTGAGGAATACATCCGCGATCAGGCTGCCATTGTGGATAAAGCCGTATCAAATGCTGACATTGTGATTACCACAGCGCTTTTACCCGGCCGTGATGCACCGCGTTTAATCCGTGCTGAAACAGTGGCGAAAATGAAACCGGGTTCAGTCATTTTAGATATGGCAGTGGAATCGGGCGGTAACGTTGAAGGTTCGAAATGCGGTGAAACTGTGCATACCGGCAATGGTGTCAAAATTCTCGGTATTCCCAATATTCCTTCGACAGTCTCGACTGAAGCATCGGCTTTATATGCACGTAACGTGTTTAATTTTGTCGAAACGCTGTTTGATGCCGATAAGAATTTTGTCCTGAATCCAGAAGAAGAAATTCAAAAAGCCCTACTTGTCACTCATGCCGGCCAAGTGCTGCTGAAACGTGGTTAAGGAGAAGACTCATGGTTGAAACAATTACGATTTTTGTCCTTGCCATTTTCGTAGGTTACTACGTGGTGTGGGGGGTAACGCCAGCATTGCATACGCCGTTGATGGCGGTCACCAATGCCTTGTCATCGATCATTATTGTCGGTGCAATGATCCAGACTGTTGGTCTGCCGGTGATCGGCGTTGAAGGCAGCGTGGATTTCCAGACCATTAACGTGGTGAGCGTACTTGGCGCAATTGCAGTATTCCTGGCGAGCATTAACATTTTCGGTGGCTTTGCCGTGACTGCTCGTATGCTGGAAATGTTTAAACCTAAGCAAAAGAAAAAAGAGGGTTAATCCATGGAAATGATTCGAGAATATGCGGATTGGTTCTACCTGATTGGTGCCGTTCTTTTTATCCTGACGCTACGTGGTTTATCAGGTCCTAAAACTGCAATCCAAGGTAACCGTTACGGTATGATCGCCATGGCGATTGCAGTATTGACCACCTTCTTTGTTGCAGATAATCCTGTGGTGTGGATGATTGTGGGCGCAATGGTAGCAGGTGCGGTGGTGGGTATTGCCCGTGCGCGTACTGTCCCTATGACCCAAATGCCAGAAACTGTGGCGCTGATGCACTCATTGGTGGGTCTGGCTGCGGTCTTGATTGCGATTGCTGCAATTATTCATAACAACAAACTGATTGAACTCGGTCCAGACCTTTTGGCGGCCAATGGCGTCAATTTCCATGAAATGAGCCGTGTTCATTTATTTGAACTGTTCGTGGGTTGTTTTGTCGGTGCAATTACCTTTACAGCATCAGTCTTTGCTTATGGAAAACTGGCTGCGAAGAAATGGGCAAAAACCATTTCTGGCGCATGGGTAAAACCTGTTCAGGCCATCATCTTTATTGCCATGTTGGTGTTTGGTTTCATGTTCTTCTCAACAGGGAATATGACCGCATTCTGGGCAATGACAGCACTTGCACTGGTCTTTGGCTGGGTATGGATTGCACCTGTCGGCGGTGGTGATATGCCGGTGGTGGTCTCGCTACTCAACTCATTCTCTGGTTGGGCTGCAGCCGGGATTGGTTTCACGCTTGAAAACAACATGCTGATTGTGGCAGGTTCACTGGTCGGTTCTTCAGGTGCGATTCTGTCTTATATCATGTGTAAAGCCATGAACCGTTCAATCATCAACGTTCTGTTTGGTGGCGCAATGGGCGGTACAGCTGCGCCGACAGCAGGTGCGGGTGAGCAGGTACAACGTAACCACCGTTCTGGTTCAGCAGATGATGCGGGCTTCCTCATGTCAAATGCGGACAGCGTGGTGATTGTACCGGGTTATGGAATGGCGCAAGGTCGTGCACAGAATGCGGTCAAAGAACTTGCGAACATCTTAAAAGAGCAGGGCGTAACCGTACGTTTTGCAATTCATCCGGTGGCAGGTCGTATGCCAGGTCATATGAACGTATTGCTGGCTGAAGCTGATGTGCCGTATGAAGATATTTTAGAGATGGATGAGATCAACTCTGACTTCCCGGCAACGGATGTGGTGCTGGTGATTGGTGCAAACGACGTTGTCAACCCAGCAGCCAAAGATGATCCAACATCGCCGATTTATGGCATGCCGATTCTGGAAGCGCATAAAGCACGTACTATTATGGTAATCAAACGTTCAATGGCGACCGGTTATGCAGGTCTGGACAATGACTTGTTCTATAACGACAAGACCATGATGATCTTCGGTGATGCCAAGAAAGTGGTGGAAGATATGACCAAAGCGATTAATGGTACGGGTCACTAATCATTTAAATCCCCCTAAGTCCCCCTTTAATAAAGGGGGATTTTTTATTTTTTATTTTATATTTTATATTTTATATTTTGGAAAAAAGATGATTGAGCGGTCATCGAACGTCTATGTTTATGATGAATTTATCCTAAAATACCCATCAAATCGGTGCATAAGACAAGATGAAAATTAAAGAAAAATAGCTGTAGCTTGAGTTGTATTAACGCTTATAAAGTCCGATGAACAGGCAATAAAAAAGCGACCTACACAGGTCGCTTTTTTGAATATTCGATTTTACGCTACAGAGTTTGTATCTGCAGGATTGCGCCATAAGCTTTCTAGATCATAGAATTTACGCGCTGTTGGAAGCATACAATGAACCACTACATAACCGAGGTCGATGAGGATCCATTCAGCATCACGTTCGCCTTCAATACCAAGCGGACGGAAGCCAGCTTTACGTGCTTCTTCAGCAACGTTATTGGCCAGTGATTTGATATGACGTGTCGATGTGCCGCTTGCAATGACCATAGCATCAGCCACATTACTGATACCGCTGACATCAAGCTCAACAATTTCTTTTGCTTTTACATCTTCAAGTGCAGCATGTACGACTTTTAAGCAGTCCTGTACAGCTTGAGAATTTGAATTCATAGTAAGATCGTGAGAATTAGAAGCGCTGGGCGATGGTTCTAAATTCATGGGGTGTGTAATTTCCTAACAATTATGCATGGTCTAATATAGCGGTTTTAGTGCTGAATTTCAAATGAAGCCGCAGTCCACTCAGTCATGCTCCGGAAAGAACTCAGCTTTCCAGACAAAGGAGTCATTGGAATGCTGCATCGGCTTATATTCGGCAGCGACATAAGCTTGATATTGACTATGTTTTAACCACTGAAATATATCATGATATTGAATAGACGCCGTATTGGGTTGATGTCGTCCCGGACAATCCGCAAACTGGATATGACCAATCAGGTGAATATTTTCTTTTAAATTTTCCAGTACATCTTCGCCCATCATCGCCATGTGATAGCAGTCATACTGCATTTTTAAGGCCGGATGATTGACCGCTTCCAGCATTTCCTGAGCTTGTGCAACATTTTGAATCAAAAAATGTGGCATATCGGTGCCATTGACCATTTCAAAGACCGGTTCAATTTGATGCTCGAGCAGCATTGAACAGGCTATTTTCAGATTACTTGCCAGCGTATTCAGGCAGGGCAACAGGTCACAATCCAGAGGCTGTTTGCCGGCCAGAATATTGACCCGAGGTACATTTAAGGCCGTGGCATACTGGATAGCTTGTTCAACAGCATGACGGAACTCGATTTCCCGCCCCGGGATACCGGCCAGGCCATGGCCGCCCTGCATTAAATCACCGGCAGGCACATTAATCAGGCATAAGTTCAGTTGATGGATGCTGAGCTGATTTTGAATCTGGCCAATCGTCAATTCATAAGGAAACTGGATTTCGACATGATTAAAGCCCTGTGCTCGAGCCAGCGCGAAGCGTTCGATGAGTGGCACTTCGGTAAAAATCATCGACAGGTTAACGGCAAGTTTAATCATGTATTTTCCTTATACATTCAGGGTATTACAAAAGTAAAAATTATGCGTGCTTGAGCTGTTGAATCACAGTGGCCAGATCGGCCTCGGCAAAGCCCTGGGCCTGATGGATTTGCAGCTGTGATAAGGCCTGAGTCGCGACCGGAACATTCAGATCAAAGCTTTGGGCCAGTTGCACGGCATTGTTCAGATCTTTAGATAAGGTCTGCACTTTCCATTGCACCGGTTCGAAAGTTTGTGTGGCCATACGTGGTGCCAGAATCTGGAAAGGTTTGGAATCGGCAAAACCACCTGCCAAGGCAGGTGCCAGTAGGCGTGTATCTACACCTGCAAGGCCCGCCAATGCCACTGCTTCCGCGATCAGGGTACTATTGGCTGCGACAATGAGCTGATTACAAATTTTGGTCGCCTGACCAGTACCGGTGTCGCCCATACGGGTGACGCGCTGTGAAAGTGCTGCATAAATTGGGTCAAGATGTTCAATCATTGCGGCATCACCACCGGCAAAAATCACCAGACTGCCTTGTTCAGCACCTGCGGTACCGCCTGAAACTGGGGAATCAATCCAGCTCACCTGTTTGGCCTGTGCTTGTGCTGCAAGCGCGTGAGTTTGCTGCACCGAAAGGCTGGAAAAATCCACAATGATTTGATCGGCAACCAAATACGGCGCGATCTGCTCAAAGACCGATTGCACCGCCTGATCATCTGCCAAGCAAGTCAAAATCACTGGATAATCCGCAATCTGATTCAAAGACAGCGCAGTTGCACCCAAGTCGATTAAGGGATGGCAAGCCGCCGGGGTACGGTTCCATACCGCAACCTGAAAACCTGCATGTAGTAGACGGGTCGCCATCCGGCGTCCCATCAGGCCCATACCCAAAAAGGCAATCTTAGTATCGCGATTTAACTGCATGCTTTTTCTTATTCCTTGCTTGGACTCTAACTCGATTTAGTTATATTGGCGTGGCACGAACTGGACTTCCGGATTCTTGTCCTTTTTACGAGCCAGCTGGCTGTTTTTACCTAGCAATAATTTCAGCTGCCAGATTTTTTCCATACGTAAAGATTTATTTGGACGATGCTGCATGGCATCCAGTACAAACTTAGAGGCCATCAGGGCATCCGGAGAGCGTTGCAGCATTTCCTCAGCCAATGCTTGTGCGCGTGCCAGTGGTTCTTGATCCACATGGGTAACCAGACCAATCTCTTTGGCATAGGCACCGTCAAAAATCCGGGCAGTCAAAGTCAGTTCTTTGGCCAGATCAATCCCAATCAGGCCTTTCAGCGAACGGCTGAGCCCCATATCTGGTACCAGTCCCCAACGGGTTTCCATAATCGACATTTTGGTATCAGGATGTGCAATACGGATATCTGCGGCCAGAGCAAGCTGCATACCAGCGCCAAAACAGAAGCCCTGCATCGCAGCGATCACCGGCACCGGTAATTCCTGCCAGACCAGAAAGGCTTTCTGGAACAGGCTCTGACCCGGACGGATTAACTCCCAGGCCGCATAGGCACGATTTTTAGGATTATTTAAATCGGCCAGATCAATGCCGGCACTAAACACCTGCGCTTCACCGGTTAAAATGACGCAACGGATACTTTTATCTTTTTTGATTTTCTGCGCAGTCGCAACCAGTTCACGCAGCAGGGCAAAGCTCATGGCATTGCGTTTATCCGGGCGATTCAGTGTAACTGTGGCAATGCCGTTATTTTTTTCCAAGCGCACGAGTGACATGGCATTCTTCCTTATTTTCCTGAGCCGAGCATAACATGCGGCCCGTGAGCTTACATGACAGCTCAGTCATACTTTCTAAGTCACGGACTGAGCAGCTTCAAGTTTTAATTCAAATGTTGTTTCAGAATTTGCTGGGCGGCCTGTTCAACTTGTTCGACCACGGCTTTAAGTTCATCAAAATGTTTCAGCACGTCTTGAACAAAGTTTTCGTCGGCCTTGCGACGTTCTTTACGCAGGGTTGAAACGAACTGTTCAAATCCGCCCGTGACTTTCTGCAAAGTCGGTGCGCCGACATAGCGGGTTGCACCATATAAACGATGCAAGACATGTTCCAGTTGCGGGAAATCTTCCAGTTCAATTAACTGCTGCATTTCAGTGAGTTCATCGGCAAAACTGTCGACCAGCATGCGCAACAGGTCTACTGCCAGATCTTCCTTATTGGCTGCCAGTTGCAGGCTTTGCTGCCAGTCCAGAATATTCGGATCCAGTGCATCAATCACATGGGCGCGTTCCAGCACTGGAAGCCGTTTAAAATGTTCGGTGGTCCAGTGGGTCAGAATCTGCACAATCTGCTCGATCTGGATCGGCTTGGTGACATAATCATCCATGCCATTTTGCAGCAGCTTATGTTTTTCATCTGACAGCGCATGTGCAGTCAGGGCAATAATCGGCAGTCGGTTATGGTTTTCAAAGGTCGATTCCAGTGAGCGAATCGCACGTGTGGTATCAATTCCCGACATCACCGGCATCTGAATATCCATAAAGACCAGATCAAAAGCCGGCTGTTTCTGCTCATAACGGCGCTGGATGATATCAATCGCTTCCTGTCCGCTCAGGGCTTTGCTGGTGGTGACATTCAGTTCAGCGAGTAATGCTTCCAGAACAATCAGGTTGGGCAAATGGTCATCGACGGCCAGAATATGCAGACCCTGACCATTAAAGTCTTCATGCTGTTCCTGATCGAAGACCGGTTGATTGCCCAGCAGCTGAATCAAGGCACTGCGGCTGAGTGGCTGATGCAGAGCACGGGCACGATGGTCGTTCAGCATGCTTGGATCGAGTTGCATCTGATAACCATATACGGCCAAATGACCCTGATAACGCGAGCGGATCTCGCGTAACAGGACTTCGCTGTCGCCACTATGATCGACGATGAGCCAGGTGTTTTCAGAATTCTGTAGATGATTCAGGCGGCTAAACAGATCCAGAATCGATGCGCATTCAATATGCTTGACCTGATAATTTTCCAGATAATGACGCAAGACGTTCGCGGTTGCCGGATGGGCCAGATAAGACACCACCGTCAATTCATTGAAATCTGGATGTTCAATTACAGTATCTTCATCGACCAGGAATTGTGCAGTAAACCAGAAAGTTGAGCCTTTTTCGGTTGGGGCACGTTCCTGATTATCTTCAAAACCAATCTGGCCATGCATCAGGCTGACCAGCTGTTTGGAAATGGCCAGCCCCAGCCCTGTACCGCCAAACTGACGGGTGACCGAAGTATCGCCCTGTGAGAAAGACTCGAATAATTTTTTACGATCGGTACCACTCAGGCCAATGCCGCTGTCCTGTACACTAAAATGCAAGACACATCGATCGATGCCATCATGTTCCATGCGTGCCCGGACAATAATTTCGCCATCCGGAGTGAACTTGATTGCATTGGAAATCAGGTTGGTCAGAATCTGCTTAAAACGTAAGGCATCGCCAATCACATGTTTCGGTACACTGTCCGCATAGTAAAACGCCATATCAATATGTTTTTGCGCGGCCAGTGGCGAGAGCATGTCCATCACATCAAAAATGGCTTCTTCCAGATCAAAAGCTGCTGTTTCCAGTTCCAGTTTGCCGGCATCAATTTTGGAAAAGTCCAGTACATCATTAATCAGTGCCAGCAAATGCGCCGAAGATTTACGAATGGTCTGCAAATATAAGCTTTGCTCATTGCTGAGATTGCCCTGACGCAAGAGCAGATGAATAAAGCCATCAATACTGTTTAGCGGGGTACGTAGCTCATGGGAAATGTTGGCCAGAAATACCGACTTGGCCTGATTGGCCGAGATTGCCTGGTCACGTGCCTGACGGTAGGTAATATTCTGGACTTCCAACGTGTCCAGAGTACGGCGTAAATCATCTTCGGTCTGTTCGGTATGTTCGCGCAGTTCCAGAAAGCTGAAATGCAGACGTTTCACCACATTGGCGATATCACGCTGCAATAAACGCAGTTCTCCAGTGCTGTTAATCACCATATGCTGACCCAGGGTGTCGGCATTCAGGCGTTGCAGCTGCATGCGAATTTCATACATCGGTGCAATCCAGCGCCGTGAGTAGAAATTCAGACAGAGTAATAACAGCAATAAGGTCAACAGACCGGTCGCAATCAACACGATCAAGACCCGGTAACGGGCAATTTCCAGCGGCTGATTATCCAGTTCAATTGCCAGCCAGCCTTTAGAAAAACTGTTTTCATTCACTTTAATGGCATAAATATGATTGTCTTTATGCAGAATCGGGCCAATAAAGTTACCGCTTTTATCAAAATCGGGCCAAGCGGCCTGTTCCTGAAAGCCGATACCTAAACGATTCTTGCCACTGTCATCCAGAATGGCTGCCCGAACCAGATGTTTTTCATTGAGCATATTCTGCATGGCATTGTGGGCCTGATCATATTGCCAGGGATACAGGCTTAAAATATCCAGTGCATACTCAGACGTGCCTTGAAAACGCGTCATAATGGCAATTGCCATCTGCTTTTGCTGGGCACGTGCGGCATTCGAGGTTTCAGTCAACACCAGCATCGCGCCAACACAGGCCAAAATAGTAATCGGCACAAAAATCAGCGCAATCAACTGTCCATAGGCGTGATTTAAGTGTAGGCGTTTAAACAGCTTTTTATTGATCGTTGACATGATTTAAGCAGTATTTTCTTTATGTCTGGCATATTAGCATGCTTTAAATCGACAGTTAAAATTTAAGCATTATTTTTATAAGGGTTCAGATCAACCTTTAAAAATACAAGAGATTTCAGTTAAATGATTGCTGAAATACAGTGAAAAGCGGGCGATGAAGACTTCAGTCGTCTGAAAGTCCGGGGCTGAAAATAACGCTTTTATATTCACAGCTGAGCTGCTTGATCTTGCTAAATCACAGGGAAATGAAGTTTATAGCAGGATACTGAGTCTGTTTTAGAGAGTTTCCTGAAAAAGCAGTGCTAAATGGATGCAGGGAAAAGCATTTTTTCATACAATAGCCGCACCTCGATATAGGTGCACACAATGAGTAATACCACCCCCGATTTTCAAGCAGATGAATTTTTGTTAGACCACTATGTCGGCAAAACGCCACTGGTGCGTTTACAGCGTCTGGTAAGTCACACTCAAGCTACAGTACTCGCGAAACTCGAAGGCAATAATCCGGCAGGATCGGTCAAAGACCGTCCGGCCTATAATATGATCATGCAGGCCGAGAAGCGTGGACAGATCAAGCCGGGTGATACCCTGATTGAAGCAACGAGCGGAAATACGGGGATTGCATTGGCGATGGTCGCAGCGATGCGTGGCTATAAAATGAAGCTGATCATGCCGAACAATATGAGTCAGGAACGTAAGGATGCGATGCGTGCTTATGGTGCCGAGCTGATTGAAGTTACCAAAGAACAAGGCATGGAAGGTGCACGTGATCTGGCCGCTCAAATGCAAAATGATGGCGTGGGTCTGGTACTGAATCAGTTTGGCAATCCGGATAATGTCGAAGCACATTATCTGACTACAGGTCCTGAAATCTGGCAGCAAACCGGTGGCAAGATTACCCACTTTGTCAGTTCTATGGGTACAACCGGCACTATTATGGGTGTCTCGAAATATCTGAAGGAAATGAATCCGGAGATTCAGATCGTGGGTTTACAGCCATCTGATGGTTCAAGCATTGCCGGAATCCGTCGCTGGCCGGAAGAATATCTGCCGACCATTTTTGATCGCAGTCGCGTGGATCGTATTATCGATATTCCACAAATTGAAGCTGAAAAAACCATGCGTAAGCTGGCGCAGAAAGAAGGCATCAGTGCTGGTACTTCATCTGGTGGTGCAGTGTGGGCTTCCATAAAGCTGGCGGAAGAACATCCGGATGCCGTCATTGTGTGTATTATTTGTGACCGTGGTGACCGTTACTTGTCTACAGGGTTATTCTCTGTGCAAGATTCTGAATAATTATTTGAGCACTGTGTTATGCGCCTGCCTGTTTTAACTTTCGATATTGAAACCCAAACCGATCTCAAATCAGGCGCGCATTTATTTGGTCTGGACTTGCCTGAAGCAGATCTGGATCAGGCCCTGACCAAACTGCGCCGTCAGGATTCAGGCTCTGATTTTCAGCGTCCGCCCTTGCATGAAATTGTCTGTATTTCCGGTTTATGGATCGATGAGCAGGGCATGAAGCTGTTTTCTTTTAGCCGGGAACAGCATTCTGAAGCGGAAATTTTAAGAAAATTCTTATCGATTTTTGATAAGCGTCATCCGACGCTGGTCAGCTGGAATGGTTCACAGTTTGATTTACCGGTGATTTTATACCGTGCCATGTATCATGGACTCTCTGCACCGAGTCTATTCGATCAGGGCGAAATTGACACGCAAAAGCGTTATAATAACTACCAGAATCGTTACCATCATCGTCATGTCGACTTAATGGATGTGATGGCCATGTTCCATGCGCGTCATTTCCAGAAGCTGGACGATGTTGCACATTTGCTGGGTTATCCGGGTAAACGCGGTGACGGGGCCTATCGGGTTCCTGAATATGTCCGCAATCAGCAATGGACCGAACTGACCTCTTATTGTGAAGGCGATGTGCTGAATACCTGGCTGGTCTATATCCGCTGGCTGTTGTTAAAAGGACAGCTGTTATTGCCGGATTATCAGCATTTGCTGCACAGTACGATTCAATATTTGCATACCCAACCGCAGCATGCGGACTTTTTATCGGTTTGGCGTGAAACGTCACAAAGAACTGACTTTACCCGTTTTGATTTTCCAACTCCCACATCCTAGGTTTTCATGAAGCATCGAGCACACACACGTCCTACCCAGCAACCCGAGTACATTTTTCAGGTTGAGTCACTTTCGCATGAGGGACGTGGCATCGCTCATTATGGTTCACACCCGGATCATCCACCGCATAAACACGGCAAGAAAGTCTTTATCCGTTATGCCTTGCCCGGTGAAACCGTGCGTGCTCGCATTACCCGTGAAGTTAAAAAACTGGAAGAAGCTGACAGTCTTGAATTACTCAGCGAAGCTTCCGAAATTCGCGTCAAGCCGATCTGTGCACATTTTGGGGTCTGTGGCGGCTGTAATATGCAGCATATCGCAGCCGATGCACAGATTGAACTAAAACAGAATGTGCTGAAATCGCATTTACAGCATTTTGCTGGCATCCAGCCTGTGCAGTGGCTTGCACCGCTACGTTCCGAGCGTGAAGATTATCGCCGTAAAGCCCGGATCGGAGTGCGTTATCTGCCGGCTAAAGACACATTGGTGGTGGGTTTTCGTGAGAATCAAAGCAATAAATTAACCTCGATTGATCGCTGCATGATTCTGGATCGTGAATTTGGATCGCTTACAAGCCTTAAACAATTGCTGCAAAGTCTCAATGGCAAGGCTGACATTGGTCATATAGAATTGGCCATGGGGGATCAGGATATTGCCTTACTGGTGCGTGAAACTGCAAAATTATCAGTGGCTGATGTCAACCAATTGCGCGAATTTACGTTACAGAAAGGCTGGCAACTGTATGTGCAGCCTGCCGGCAAAGATACACTCTCGCGAATTGATGCTCCAGATGCCGCGGCGCGCTTGCACTATAGTCTTGATGACTTTGATGTGAAATTCGGTTTTAATCCTGTGGACTTCACTCAGGTGAATTCGACTATCAATCCGCAAATGGTAGCGCTGGCATGTAATTTGCTACAGTTGCAACAGGGTGAGCGGGTTCTGGATCTATTTTGTGGATTAGGAAACTTTTCTCTAGCACTGGCACGCTGTGTAGGCACATCCGGTCAGGTGATTGCGGTGGAAGGGAGTGAAGAAATGGTGCAACGCGGTGCGGAAAATGCCAAAAATAATGGTATTGCCCAAGTTGCTTTTTATTCACAAGATTTAACCAAAGATTTCTCGCACCAGACTTGGGCAAATCAAGGTTTTGATGCATTATTGATTGACCCGCCACGTGCTGGCGCAGAAGAAGTCATGCATTATCTTCCTCAGTTTGGCGCAAAAAGAATCGTTTATGTGTCATGTAATCCTGCGACACTCGCAAGAGATGCAGGGCTCTTGGTACAACAGGGTTATCGCCTCACTCAAGCCGGAGTGATGGATATGTTCACGCATACTGGGCATGTTGAATCGATTGCATTGTTCGAAAAAGAAAATTAAATGAACGATTGAAGAAATGATGTATTTACAAGTAGGAGAAGGGTATGGTCACAGTACGTGAGCAACTCCCTGGACGACTCAATGAGTTGTCACAGGAGACGACTGTAGAACATGCCGAACAAGCACACCACGATCTGACTGAGTGGTTGGATCGGGTTCGTGGCATATTAGATGGGGCACCTTTACAGCAGCTCGAAGAAGTCGCCCACTTAACATTAGAAAGAGAGCTGCAAAGTACGGTTCAGCATCGTTCCAATACCTTTTATACCGGTATTGAGATGGCAGATATTTTGGCACATCTGCATGTCGATGAAGATACCCTGTCTGCGGCCATGCTCTATCGTTCGGTGCGTGAAGGCGTCATGCCACTGACTGAAGTGTTAGAAAAATTTGGTGAGCAAGTGCATAGCCTGGTCAAGGGCACGCTGGCCATGGGTAAACTGTCTGAACTGATCGAAAAAAATAAACGTCTGGAAGACCATTTCGATAATAATCAGCGTGAACATCTGTCCGGCATTTATAAAATGCTGATTTCAGTGACTGAAGATGTGCGTGTGGTTCTGGTGAAGTTGGCAGAGCGTACCTATGCCTTGCGTGAGCTGACCAATTCCTCGCGTGAACGTCAGGAGCGGGTTGCCCGAGAAATTCTGACGATCTACTCACCACTGGCGCACCGTTTAGGCATCGCCCAGTTAAAGTGGGAACTGGAAGACTTGGCCTTCCGTTATCTTGCGCCAGAACGTTATAAAGAAATTGCTTCTTTACTGAATGAAAAACGTTTAGAGCGAGAGCAATATATTCAATTCGTGATTGATAAATTACGCAATGAATTGTCTGAATATGGCATCGAAGCTGAAATTAACGGACGCGTAAAACACATTTATTCGATTTATCGAAAAATGAAAAGCAAGAGCCTGAGTTTTGACCAGCTCTATGATATTCGTGCCTTAAGGGTATTGGTCAAGAGCGTACCGGAGTGTTACCACAGTTTAGGGATTGTACATCAGATCTGGCGACATATTCCGCATCAGTTTGATGACTATATTACCAATCCAAAAGCCAATGGCTATCGTTCCCTGCATACGGCTGTAATTGCCGAGAACAAATCACTTGAAGTGCAGATTCGTACTTACAGCATGCATGAAGAAGCAGAGCTGGGGGTGTGTTCGCACTTTAATTATAAAGAAGGCTCGAAAACCACCGATCATTCTTTTAACCATCGTTTGCATTCCTTACGCGCAGTTCTCGAGCATTATCAGGAACGCAATGAGTCCAGTGCACATAAAGAAGCAGAAGATGAAATCGAAAACTTCGAACATATTCAAGACTTCGAAGGCTTCGAAAAAATTTATGTGTTTAGTCGTGATGGTGATATCAAAGAGTTGCCGCGTGATTCAACTGTGCTCGACTTTGCTTATCATGTGCATACCGAAGTTGGTAACAAATGCTATGCCGCGCGTGTCAATCAGCGCTATGTGCCACTGACCTATACCCTGAAAACCGGGGAACAGGTCGAGATTCTGACCAAAAAAGACCGTGAGCCGAATCGGGACTGGCTGGTTAACTCTCTGGGTTATATCAAGACTGCACGTGCGCGCGACAAGTTGCGCCACTGGTTCCGTCAACAGGACCGCAGTAAAAACCTGGAAGTCGGCCGTGAAGTGCTGAATAAAGAATTGTCACGTCTGGCGATTCATCCAAAATCGATCGATTTGAGTGATTATTGCAATCATTTTAATGTCAAAACTGGTGATGACATTCTGGTGAATCTGGTCAATGGTGATATCAGCCTGCATGCCTTGATTAATCAGGTGAATCGTCATATGCATCTGGATCAGGATGAACCTGAGCTGGTGCTGAAGCCAGCGCTGAATCCGCGTGCCAGTCATACCCTGTCAGCGCACGGTATTCTGATTGACGGGCTGGATAACGTAGAGCTGCATGTCGCGCAATGTTGCCAACCGGTGCATGGTGAGTCGATCGCTGGCTATATCACCCTGAATCGTGGGGTAAGCATTCATAAGGTGGCTTGTCCGGACTATGTGCGCATGATCACCCAAGAGCCTGAACGTGCGGTAGAAGCCGACTGGGAAATGCAGCCGACTCGTGGCCAGAGCGTACAGATTGTGGTGGAAGCCTATGATCGACGTGGTCTGCTCAAAGATTTGACGCAAGTGATTTTCTCCGATCAGATCAATATCCGTCAGGTCAATACCATTTCGGAAGCGGATGGTATCGCCAATATGAAGCTGTTGATTGAAGTCAAAGGCCTGGCGCAACTTTCCAAGCTGCTGGCTCGTCTTGAGCAGCAACCGGGGATTATTAGTGCCCGTCGTCTGGTACAGGGTACTTAAATTCCTATGAAATCAGTTGAAAAGCCTGCAATTTGATTGCGGGCTTTTTTATTGTAAGGTATTTGAATAAAATGGATAAAAAAAGATCAGTAGATGGATATGAGTGCGCCAGAAATATTTGAACGAAGACGACATCATCTGACAAAAGTGATTGATCAGCTGATTGACACCCAGCAATTTAAAACCGGCAAAGAGATCTGCGAGCATTTTGGCTTGTCTGCTGCCTATATCGCACAGTTACTGAATAGCAAACGTCAGATCGGGGAGAAGGCGGCAAGGGAACTGGAACAGCAGCTTGGCTTAGCCCGTTTAATTCTGGATCAGACGGTCGAGCCGAAGATTGAACTTGCTACAGCTATAGAACAGGTCGCTTTGTTTCAGATGCAGGTGGTACAGCAGCAGGCCTTTAAACTCAATCCCATAGATTCTACGGTTTCGTTCAATCCGGATATTTTTCATCTGCAAGCACAGCATTATGCGATTCAGGTGGCAGAGCGCTATTATTTTCCCAGTCTGAAACCGGACTGGTGGCTGGTTTGTGATAAAGAGTTGCCAGTTTTGGGGATGTGCTGTGTGTATCTGGCCAACGGCTTGCAGCTCATTTTAGAAGAGTTGGGCGAAGCTCAGGATGTTTATGAATTTCGAAGTCTGGATGAAAATCGGAAAGTCATTTTCCAAAAAACAGATATTGAAAAAATCCATCCAGTGATTGCGATTCTGCCGGCTACTTCAACATTCAAACAGCAGAAATAATTCAGCCCATCCTAGGACGGGCTGAACGATGAAAATGAAATATCAGATTAGGGAATCTGGTTTTCGTCTTCAAATTCTGGCTTGACTTGTACGATAAAGTCCTGACGGTTTAAACCACGCCAAAGTGCAAATCCAGTCCCGATATAGATTGAAGAGTAGGTACCGACAAAAACGCCGACAAACATCGCAATCGAGAACCATTTCAGGCCATCACCACCCATGAGCATCATTGCAACAACAACCAGCAATAGCGTCATAGAGGTATGAATGGTACGGCGTAAGGTTTCGGTCAGGGCAATGTTAATCACTTCAAGCGGTTCTGCACCCCGAATCTTACGGAAGTTCTCACGGATACGGTCAGAGACCACGATATTATCGTTCAGTGAGAAACCAATGATCGCAAGGAGTGCCGCAAGTACCGTCAGGTCAAATGGCCACTGCGTCATGGCAAAAATCCCGAGGGTCACCACGATGTCATGGAACAGCGACAGTACTGCACCGATCGCCAGTTTGAGCTCAAAGCGGATGGTGACATAGACCAGCATCAGTAAGAGCGCCAGTGCTACAGCACCAGCAGAACGAACATAAAGCTCGTTACCCACCTGTCCGCCGACCACATCAAGCTTCGGTACCTCTGCCGCATTATTTGGCAGCTGAACCGCTGCTGTGACCGCTTTGGTCAGGTCTTCAGCTTCAATGTCTTCCTGAACGGGCATACGTACCATCAGGTCGCGTTCTGAACCCAAAGTCTGCACCACGGCATCGTTGAAGCCAGCCTGGCTGAGTGCCTTGGAAACATCCTCCGGTTTGACCGGATTGGTATAGTTCAGCTCGGCTGCCACACCACCGGTAAAGTCCAGACCCAGGTTCAGACCTTTAGTGGCAATAAAGAACAGACTCGCAACCGTTAAGAAGATAGACAACAATGCCGCAGGCAAAGCAATCTTCATAAACGGAATGACGCGTTCGTCTTCAGGGCGACCATACTGTTTCTGATTCAGTTGAGTATTTTCAGTCATCATCGATCTCCTTAAATGCTCAACTTTTTCAAGTTACGTTTTTTGCCATAAATGATCTGTACCACGGCACGGGTCACTGTAATGGCAGTAAACATCGAGCAGACGATACCAATCATCAGGGTCACGGCAAAGCCTTTGATCGGACCTGTACCAATCGCGAACAGAATAAATGCAACCAGGAAGGTGGTGAGGTTCGAGTCGAAAATGGTGTTATAGGCTCGATCATAACCCGCCACGATCGCCTGTTTCGGCGAGGCACCCCATTTCATCTCTTCCCGTATTCGTTCACAGATCAGTACGTTGGCATCGACCGCCATACCGATGGTAATCACGATACCGGCAATACCAGGAAGGGTCAGAGAAGCACCAATCCATGACATGACGGTAAGAAGCATGGCCAGGTTAAAGACCAGAGCAAAGTTGGCAATCACACCAAACAGACGGAAGAATACCACCATCCAGATCGCCACCAGAATGAAGCCGATTTGCGTTGAAAGTACCCCTTTGTCGATGTTTTCCTGACCCAGACTTGGACCAATCACACGTTCTTCGACAAAGTACATTGGTGCAGCCAAAGCACCTGCACGTAGCATCAAGGCAAGTTCAGCAGCTTCCTGCGGAGAATCCAGACCAGTAATACGGAACTGAGAGCCGAGTACCGCCTGAATAGTTGCAGCATTAATCACGACAGATTCAGTATATGGGGTACGAACTTCAGTTTGAGTACCGGTCGCAGGGTCTTCCACATAGCTAATGCGCTGTTTGTTCTCGATGAACAGTACCGCCATACGTTTGCCAACCGCATTACGGGTCGCATCCGACATCAGTTTGCCGCCTGCGCTGTCTAGCGTAATGTTGACTTCAGCACCGCCGGTGTCCTGACTAAAGCCAGAAGATGCATTCTGAACACGTTCACCAGTCAAGATCCGGTTGCGGTTCAAAAGCAGCTGACGACCACTGTCCAGGGATTCATAAGCGAATACTTCTGTACCTGGTGGCAATGTGCCAGTCGCCTGACCGGTATATGGATCAATATATTGATCATTCAGGTCAGAAACCAGACGAAACTCAAGGTTTGCGGTACGACCCAAGACACGTTTTGCTTCTGCAGTATCCTGTACACCCGGCAATTCAACCACAATACGGTTGCTGCCTTGGGTTTGCACCAATGCTTCTGCCACACCCAACTCGTTAATACGGTTACGTAAGGTGGTCAAGTTCTGGTTGACTGCATAAGACTCGATTTCTTGCTTACGTACATCAGTATAAGTCAAACGTAAAGTCGAGCCGGTATCAGTCGCAACAGCCTGCTGGGTAAACTCATTGCCATTACGGCGCAAGAAGTCCATTGCTGCAGCACGATCATCGTTGCTGGCAAACTGCACCACAATGGTGTTGCTGCTTAAGTTCAGGCTATTAAATTTCAGGTTGTTATCACGCAACTGACGACGTAGGTCTGTCGCAGAGGTTTCCATGCGCTGCGCAATCGCTTTGTCCATGTCCACTTCGAGTAAGAAGTGAACACCGCCACGTAAATCCAGACCCAGCTTCATTGGCTTGGCACCAATTTTTTGCAGCCATTCCGGCGTGGTCGGGGCAAGGTTCAATGCAACCACGTAATCATCACCTAATCCGCGACGTAAAGCTTCTTTGGCTTTAAGTTGCAATTCACTTGAATCTACACGTAATAAGGCAGCATTGTTGCTAAAGCTATTGTCATGGGTGGCAATATTTTCAGTTGTTAAAATTTGCTCTGCTTTTTGTACGATGCTTGCATCAATTTGAGTACCGGCTTTGGCACCCGAAATCTGTACAGCAGGTTCATCTGGATACAAACTTGGCAGGGCATATAAGGTACTGATGACTAGTACAACTAGAATCAGTACATATTTCCATGCTGGGTAACGCATTTATTTTCTTCTTAAAATGAAAAAGTCGTGCAAGGGCACGACTATTTTTGATTAAAGGTTATTTAAAGTGCCTTCAGGAAGGACTGAAATCACACTCGCACGCTGAACTTTAACTTCTACGCCACGGTTCAATTCAACCACTGCGAAGTCACCTTCAATCTTGGTGATTTTGCCCATTAATCCGCCTGCAAAAACGACTTCACTGCCAACACCAAGGCTTTCAACCAAAGCACGATGTTCTTTGGCACGTTTAGATTGAGGGCGCCAGATCAAAAAATAGAAGATTGCAATAAAAACCGCAATCATCAAAAGGTTCGCCATCATGCTGGGTTGTTGTGCAGCTTCACCTGCAGCGTGAGCAGTCGAAATAAAAAGGCTCATTACATTTTCCTAAAATAAAAAAACTGGTGATCAACTTGATAATAAATTGACATATTCTTGCAATTTACATTGTCTTTTTCCTCAGCGCAAATGCTGATGGATTAATCTTGCGGGCAAGGGGGTACTTCCAGGCCACGACGGGCATAAAAGTCCTGCACAAACGCATCAAATGTACCGTTGTCCAAGGCATCACGCATGGATTCAGTCAAGCGCAGGTAATAACGCAAGTTATGAATGGTACCGAGCATCGAACCAAGCATTTCCCCACATTTTTCGAGGTGGAATAAATAAGCACGAGTGAAGTTGGTACAGGTGTAGCAATCGCAATGTGGATCAAGCGGGCTTTGATCGTGACGATATTTTGCATTACGGATCCGTACCAGACCATCTGTGACAAAATAATGACCATTACGTGCATTTCGGGTTGGCATCACGCAGTCAAACATATCGACACCACGGCGCACCGCTTCCACAATATCTTCAGGCTTGCCGACACCCATCAAATAGCGCGGTTTATCTGCCGGCATTTGTTCTGGAAGATAATCCAGTACCTTGATCATTTCCTCTTTAGGCTCGCCAACGGACAGACCGCCAATCGCGTAACCATCAAAGTCAATATCAAGCAGGCCTTTTAACGATTCTTCACGTAAGTCTTCATACATGCCACCCTGAATAATCCCAAACAGTGCATTACGGTTTTTCAGAACCTCATGATGTTGGGTTTTACAGCGCTTCGCCCAGCGCAAAGACAGTTGCAAGGATTTTTGCGCTTCTTCATGCGTCGCAGGGTAGGGCGTACATTCATCAAAAATCATCACAATGTCAGAGTTCAGCGTGTGCTGAATGTCCATTGAAATTTCAGGCGATAAAAATACTTTTGAACCATCGATGGGTGAGCGGAAGGTGACCCCTTCTTCTTTAATTTTACGCATTGCACCCAGACTGAATACCTGGAAGCCACCGGAATCGGTCAAAATGGGATTATTCCACTTCATAAATTCGTGCAGGCCACCATGTTCACGAATCACATCGAGTCCTGGACGTAAATACAAATGGAAGGTATTGCCCAAAATGACTTGAGACTTGATCTCTTTAATATCACGCGGCAACAGGCCTTTCACCGTACCGTAAGTGCCGACAGGCATAAACATCGGGGTTTCAACCACACCATGTTCAAGCGTTAAACGACCACGACGGGCGCGACCCGACTGACCTAATTTTTCAAACTTCATAGGAGTTCCACATCCAGGCGAAAAAACAGTTCGCTGCTAGTTCATAGCTAAAGGGCGCTATTTTCCTTGATTCTTACGCTAAACGCCAGCATTGTAGAGCATTCGCTCTGTAATTTTATTTATCGTTGAATAAATGCAAGATCAGGTGAAATAGTCGAATTTGCAGAAAACTGTTGCAAGCGCTGCTGGATATCTTCCCGGCTAAGAGCACAGCTGCCATCCGGTTCAGAGGCCATGGCGGCAATATGCTGGATCAGTTTCTGGATATAGATATTGCTGTCGATAAAGTAGGATTCCAAGGTCAGCAAATAGGCATCGTGCGCCACTTGCAGATAATCATAAGGCTCCATCACCAGCATTTGCTCCAGATCAATCAGAATGTCTTTGTCATTTTGCGAGAGTTTTAATCGCTTACTGATTTCAGAAAAAGGCTGGGCATGTCGGGAGGCTAGAAAGTTTTGCAATAAGGCACTTTCTGGGTTGAGTTCCAGTGCAGATCGGCGTTCAAATTCGGCCTGGTTTGGCAGGCTCAGGAAAAAAAGTATATTGCCCAGATCCAGACCATAGGCTTCGGAGAGGCGATATTTGGCCTGTTTGAATGTTTGCAGTAATAAATCCAGATGTGTTGTGTGGAGCTGTTGCTGTTCTAATAGCGGATGACCAAAACTATGCTGGGTTTTAAAATAATCAGCCAGCAAAGTTTTGAAGGGGATCAGTCCAGAGTCGGGCGCAGCTTGTGCCCGATAACGCCATTTTGGGACATTCCAGCGATCTTGTTCAGCCAGATATTGCCGCTGATCTTCCGGATCTTTAAAAATATGCATTCAGTCGAAATGGCCAGATCATCCAGCAGTAAAAATTCGTCAAAGACCAGACTACAGGCATAGATTCCATCGTCCTGATAATGGTCATAAAGCTGATAAAATTCTTCCACCAGCGTCTGCTCTAAGCGCTCTACATAATTCAGCATAATTTTTATTCTTTATTTTATTGGTTTTATAAAGGTGTAGCTTCATCCTGGGTCATTTTATTATAAGTTGAGTACGCCAGGATGAGAAAGTCGATCAGATGAGATAGTTGCTCAGTGAAAATTTGGACGATAGTCAAAACTCTGGGTTGCGCTCTGATCGCGAAAAGGGCGAACTGCTTTTTTTCCTAACAGCATATTATTAATCACATTGTGTGGAAAAATCTGGATCTGGTTATTAAACAGTTCCACATTGCGATTATAAATGGTAATTGCCGCACCGACATTTTCATTCTGTTCTTCAATTTCAGCCATCATTTTCAGATAAATGTCATTGGCTTTTAGCTCGGGATAGTTTTCAACCACTACATTGAGGCTATGCATGAGTTGTTTGTTCAGGCTTTCAATGCGCTGTAACTGAGAAATGTCGGCATCGTTGATATTTAAATTCATGATGTTCTGACGCAGTTCGGTGACTTTTTCCAGTGTGCCTTTTTCAAAAGAAGAATATTGCTCGACCAGCGGCTGCAGTCCATCCAGAATTTTCAGTTTCTGCCGTTCATAACTGGCAACATCCGACCAGGCGCGAATCGTCGCGTTGTGATGACGGACAATACTGTTGCGGATCATAATGATCAGCACAATCAGCGCAATAATAATCAAACATAAAACCAAAAATCCCATGCGAGATATCCCCAATTCATATTTATATTCTGAAAATATTGATTTAAAAAAAAGCAGTTATTTTAAAAACTGCACAAGATCATGTTGTAACTGTTCGAGTTGTCTTAATTTAAACGTTCTGAGATGGCCGCGCAATGTCGAAATATCATTGATATGACGATGCTTGCTCGACACCTGAAATAAATCATGAGGCCCCAGATAGCAGAGCATCCGATTTTCCGGATGAAACAGTAAATCCCCCTGACGCTGTGCAAAAAAATCGGCCAGACGCAGTACAAAACCCGGACTGAGTAATTTGGCGGTTTGCATCGGATCACTGCCATAAAAGCTTAAGCGTTGATTGGTACGAATATCGCTACTATGCCAGGGATGGTTATAAGGATAATAAAATTTACGTCGAGAAGTCGTGACCGCCAGTCCCTGAATCTGGATATCAAAGACAAACACGCCCCACAGGTCTTTGTGAACCTGCATTAATTTAACCGGCTGCCCTTGCTTGTTGCGAACCTGTACTTCATCAATATAGTGATATTGAAACAGCAGCACCTGATGTTGCTGGCCGTTTTCATCTTCCCATACCGTGCTGGCATAACGTGTAATCTCATTACTCAAAGAACCTTGATTGAATAAGGGGAATAAACGTTTTAAATGTCCAATAAAATGCAGGGGATTTAAAGGAATTGAAATATGCTGTGGCTGTTGCTGAAAGGCAAGCTGATATTTTTTGGCCAGTGCTGCATCTTCCAGAAAGCCAATAATTTCATCTAATGGTTGTTGTTGCTCATAGCAAAGATAGGCCCAGAACAGCAGCAGACCGCCCAGAAAAACGCCACTTTGAATCCAGATATTTTCCGGTGCAATAAAAATGCTGACGATGAGCAACAAACCAATACCAGCCAGCGCCAATGGCAGATTATTTTCAAATTTTAGCGTTATCGGGCCATTCCAGGGATGCAATCCGTCCAGCAGGTCTTGATGACTCTTGGCTTGACGGCCCAAATCCCACAGCCGGGCGATATTCTGAAACACCACTGCATTTTTCTTGCGGCGAATATGAATGGACTGTTGTACAGACTCGATCGGCATGGGCAGCTATTCTCGCTATTGTGCCTGATCAATCAGCATGGCATCGCCATAACTGAAGAAACGATATTGGCTGTCTACTGCATGCTTGTAGGCATTCAGAATGTTGTCACGATTGGACAGGGCAGACACCAGCATTAACAGGGTCGATTCTGGTAAATGGAAGTTGGTAATCAAACGATCGATCACTTTAAACTGATAACCCGGATAAATGAAAATCTGGGTATCACCGGTCCAGCCTTTCAGCTCACTGCCATTGGCCTGCGCCGCACTTTCTGTGGCACGGGTAGCCGTTGTACCAACGGCAATGACTTTATTGCCACGCGCTTTAGTTGTTTTGATGAGTTCCATCGACTCATCGGACACCTGGCACCATTCGCTGTGCATGATGTGATTTTCAATATCGGTAGTGCGTACTGGTAAAAATGTACCTGCGCCCACATGTAGTGTGACAAAGGTGGTTTGAATTCCTTTGGCTGCTAACTTTTTCAATAAGTCTTTATCGAAATGCAGAGAAGCCGTAGGTGCTGCGACACTGGCCAGCTTGGTTGGATCATTAAACACAGTTTGATAACGTTCGGTATCAATTTCTTCTGCTTCACGGTTGAAATAGGGCGGAATAGGGAGGGCGCCATATTTGTCTAAGACGTCTAAAATCGGCTGTGAAAATTCCACAATAAACAGGTTTTCATGACGACCTTGCACGGTCACTTTTACTGCATCTGGGCCAATAAACAGTTCTGCACCGGCTTTCGGTGAGTTGCTGGCCTTGATATGACAATGTGCAATGAACTGATCCATCATGCGTTCAACCAGTACTTCTATGGCACCGCCTGAGGCACGTTTGCCTTTTAGACGTGCTTTCATGACTTTGGTGTCGTTCAATACCAGTAAGTCGCCGTCTTCAAGCAAGTCCAGAATGTCGGTAAATTGATGGTCGTGATATTGACCGTGTGCGTCGAGGTGCAGCAGGCGAGAGGCACTGCGTGTTTCCAGAGGATAGCGAGCAATCAGCTCATCGGGGAGATCAAAATTAAAATCAGAAAGTTGCATGATGATTTACGCTAAAAAAACTGCGGCTAGTATAAACTTTTTTCTTTTTTATAGCGGGAATTGCTCGATTTTAAAACGAAAAAATGCCATTTGTTTTAAAAATAAACAAATGTAAATATTCTGCGTTGACAGTGCCGAGAAATCGCGTATTATACCTTTCATCCACTCCCGAGGTGGTGAAATTGGTAGACGCGGCGGACTCAAAATCCGCTGTCAGAGATGACGTGTCGGTTCGAGTCCGACCCTCGGGACCAAAATTCTAGAAAACCCCAAGCACATTCAGTCTTGGGGTTTTTTATTGTCTGTATATTTAAAAGTATTTATTTTCATCATTTCTTAAAATGGTTTTTGACTGAATTTGAGTGGTTTTGTCAGTAAGATGATGATTTATATCTATAGCGAAAAATAGATTAATTGAATAACTTTGATACATCAATCAGACATAAAAAACCGGCGCCTAGACGCCGGTTTTTTTATTTTACATTACTGATCAAGTCAGTTTTGCAAAAGCTTAGATCGTAGCAAGTGCTGCATTCAAAGTAGCACTTGGACGCATCACTGCATTTACTTTCTCTTGATCAACAGCGTAGTAACCACCGATGTCTACTGATTTACCTTGAACTTCAGCAAGCTCAGTAACAATTTTCTCTTCATTTTCAGCTAAAGTTTTTGCAAGTGGTGCAAATTTCGCTTTCAATTCAGCATTTTCGTCTTGAGCAGCAAGTTCTTCAGCCCAGAACTTCGCCAGGTAGAAATGGCTACCACGGTTGTCGAGTTCGCCAGTACGACGAGAAGGTGACTTGTCGTTATCTAGCAATTTGCCAGTTGCACGGTCTAAAGTTTTAGCAAGTAACTTGATGTTGTCATTGCCTTCTTTAATACCCATTTCTTCTAGAGAAACTGCAAGCGCCATGAATTCACCGAGTGAATCCCAGCGTAAGTGGTTTTCTTCAACTAACTGCTGTACGTGTTTAGGCGCAGAACCGCCTGCACCTGTTTCATACATGCCGCCACCCGCCATTAACGGCACGATTGACAACATTTTTGCAGATGTACCCAATTCCATGATCGGGAACAAGTCAGTCAGGTAGTCACGTAAAATGTTACCTGTTACAGAAATGGTATCTAGACCGCGCGCAACACGTTCAAGCGTATAACGCATTGCACGTACTTGTGACATGATCTGGATATCAAGACCGGTAGTGTCGTGATCTTTCAGGTATTTTTCAACTTTCTTGATCAGTTCATTTTCGTGTGGACGGTACGGGTCAAGCCAGAAGATTGCCGGCATGCCAGAGTTACGTGCACGCGTTACTGCAAGTTTCACCCAGTCGCGGATCGGTGCGTCTTTCACCTGACACATACGCCAGATATCGCCTTCTTCCACGTTTTGTGACATCAACACTTCGCCAGTTTCAAGATCAACGATGTTAGCAATACCCGCTTCAGAGATCTCGAAAGTTTTGTCGTGTGAACCGTATTCTTCCGCTTTTTGTGCCATCAAACCAACGTTCGGTACTGTACCCATTGTACGTGGATCAAAATTGCCATTCCACTTACAGAAGTTGATCATTTCCTGGTAAATACGTGCGAATGTTGATTCAGGCATGACGGCTTTACAGTCATAAGGTTTGCCATCAGCGCCCCACATTTTACCGCCACCACGGATCATTGCAGGCATAGAAGCATCTACAATCACGTCATTTGGTGAATGGAAGTTCGTGATGCCTTTGGCAGAATCAACCATCGCAAGTGCTGGACGATGTTCTTGGCAAGCATGTAGATCTGCAATGATTTCTTCACGTACAGAGGTTGGTAGAGTTTCGATCTTTTCATAAAGACCAGCCATACCGTTGTTTACGTTCACGCCAAGCTCATCAAATAACTTGCCGTGTTTTTCAAATGCGTCTTTGTAGTAAATTCTCACACAGTGACCGAATACGATCGGGTGTGAAACTTTCATCATGGTTGCTTTCACGTGAAGTGAGAACAAGATGCCGGCTTCTTTACAATCATCTAATTCTTTTTCATAGAAATCGCAAAGCGCTTTTTTGCTCATGAACATTGAATCGATGATTTCGCCATCTTGAAGCGCAACTTTTGGCTTAAGAACGATGGTTTTACCAGACTTGGTGATCAATTCCATTTTCACATTACGTGCACGGTCTAAAGTCATCGACTTTTCGCCATGGTAGAAGTCGCCTTCGTCCATGTGTGAAACGTGAGTTTGAGACCACTGTTTCCACTCGCTCATAGAGTGTGGGTGTTTTTTCACATAGTTTTTAACGGCAGCAGGTGCACGACGGTCTGAGTTACCTTCACGTAGTACCGGGTTTACTGCTGAACCAAGACATTTGCTATAACGTGCCTTGATTGCTTTTTCTTCTTCAGTGGCCGGGTTTTCAGGATAGTCAGGAAGGGCATAGCCTTTAGACTGGAGTTCCTTGATACACGCTGTTAGCTGGCCAACAGAAGCACTGATATTTGGGAGTTTGATAATGTTCGTGTCTGGATCTTGTGTAAGACGACCTAGCTCAGCTAGAGTGTCAGGCACCTTTTGCTCTTCGCTTAGGTAATCTGTAAATTCAGAGAGCACGCGCACAGCTACAGAGATGTCACTTTTGACGATCTCAACGCCAGCTGGCTTAGTAAAGGTCTCAATGATCGGCAGCAGAGAATAAGTCGCCAGTAATGGCGCCTCGTCGGTCAGTGTGTAAATGATAGTTGACTTTCCACCAGCCATATATAGCCCCTTGCGTTGGATTGAGTTTCTGAGGGCCGAACTTTTGGTCCAGCCTCATTGAACCGATTTGCTTAAATAAAAACATTGAGAGTATCGTCTTTCAGCGCATTTCAGTCAACGAAATATGCTTTTAGATTGAAATTTGGGCGAAAATTTGTACAGATTTGTATGGTTTAGCTGTGTTTGTATTTTGTACAAAAAAATAATTTTCTGCGATTAGAAATCATTGTGGTGCTGGAAGGAAATTTTATGCTACCAGATTGTATTCACTGAAGATGAGTTTTTGAGCATTGGGCGGGATCGTGATGATCTCGAAATACAAATAAATGTTGAGTAAGCAGATACTATTTCGGGACAATTTCTTCGGGTCAATTGAGGAAATTTGTCTTGACGAATCATCACCTCAATATCATGGAATTACTTTGCGATATACTTCTAAGCATTGATCAAATCATTCTTAAAATTGCAGCGAAATAAGGAAATCGAATGCCCAGTTTATTTATTGTGATGCTTGGTGGCCGTCATGCCCGTGCCAATACAGAAGTTCATGATGTGGTACTGGCAGTAGGCGAAACTCTGGAAGAAACCTATCCTCAACTGAAAAATGCCTGGTTTGCCGAGCAAAAAGGGCTGCATATTGATGCTTGGGCGCAAATTAATGGACTGGAGTTCGAGGGCAAAAATTATCACGTTCAATTTAGCGATGCTGCCCCGAATCAGGCTGCCGAAAAGCTTTGGCTGATTAATTTAGGTGGTTATGATGCACGTGAATTTGGTGAGCTGCACCGTTATGTGCTGGTGGTGGCACAGAATGCCATGGTGGCAAAACAGCGCGGTAAAGCTTATTTCGCCAAGCACTGGCAAAAACAGCATACTGACCGGGTGCTGGATGTCGATGATTGCATTGCGATTGATCAGGTGTATGGCCGATATGTACAGCTGGTGGAGGGACATTTTAGTGCGAATCGCTGGGAAAATACCTATCTTACGATTTAAAACTGAAGCATAGGGCTATAGCGTGGCTGAGGGTCAGGATTCGACGAGTGACTTAAAAAAAATCTTTATCAAAGTTCAATAATCTGCATAATACCGGAAAGGAAAAACAGCTTTTGACTGAGATGGAACATCTTAAATGGATTTAATTCAGGCAAATGGACAACCGCACTATGGACGTTTCAAGGAACTTCCAAAAAGTATTGACTATCAGGCATATCAATACAAGAACCCTTATGGTCAGGTGCTGTCAGGCTGGCGTAAGCATCTAAAATATAAGAAATTCAAATTTTGTAGTATTCAGCACGAACATTATACCATTGGGCTGGCGATTGCCGATATTGCATGGGCAGGGCACAGTTTTGTCTATGTCTACAACCATATGACCAATGACGTTCTGGAATGGAATGCGATTAATTTCCTGTCTCGCCATACTGTGCTGGATGAACAACCATTATTCAATCACAGTTATTTTCATAAATCGCCTTTTCAGGTCGATATTCAGCATGCCAACGGTGTGCGCTATATCAATGTCAGTAAATACGGCGAAATTCAGCTCAGTGCACGAATCTTTTGTGCAGGAACCGATCCTTTAAGTATGTGTAGCCCAACTGGTATCAACGGTTGGACTTATACGCAAAAGCTCACGACCTTAGGTTGCGAAGGCTATTTTTTAAATAAACAAAAACAAAAGATTCAATTTAACGAACGAACTTTTGCCTTGCTGGATGACACCTGTGGCTTTTTACGTCCAGAAACTGCCTGGTTTTGGTTGTCGTGTAACTTTTGGGATGCGACCAATCAGCGGATTGGAATTAATTTAGCATCCGGTGTTAACGAAAGCTTTGGTAATGAAAACTGTTTGTGGATCAACGGAAAAATTTATCCATTGGCTGATGTGCTCTTTCAGCAGGCATCCGAAACTCAATGGACGATTCAATCGCTAGATGAAAAGCTAAATCTGACTGTAAGCACAGGCTGGCGACGTTATGAAAATCTGAATTTGCGTCTGGTCGGCAGCCAGTTTAGCCAGTGGCAGGCCAAAGTCTGTGGCACCATTCAGCAGGATGATCAGGAAATTATTTTACTGAATGAATATGCCTTGCTTGAGCAGCATTATGCCAAATGGTAAATCAGCTTAAATCAAAAAGCCTTCAATTTTGAAGGCTTTTTGATTTAAGCGATGCTCACGTTTAGTCTTTCGCGGCCTGCCAGAAGGCTTCACCGGCTTGAATCGGATCGCCGGTTTCATTTAGGGTGTTGATCCAGACCTCGTATTGGGCAATCACTGGGTGCTGACTCGGATGAAAGTCTTTTTTAAACCAGTCTCGATACTGTTTGCCCATTCGGGTCAATGTGCCTTTTGGGCCAAAAAACCAGGGTAAGCTCTTGATATTCATCTGCAAGCGTTGCAAGGGACTAAAGCCATCATGTTTCAGCATGACATTGGCACGATAGACGGTAAAACTAAACATTAAAATGGTCGTGCTGACTAAGGTGGCTCGACGGGTAAATTCTGGGGTTTTAGCCACATTTTTCATCACATCAAAAGCTACATCGCGGTGTTCCATTTCCTCAATGGCATGCCAGGCCAATAATGCCCGTACAAAAGGATGGGCATCTTTCAGGGTCTGTTTTTGTCCATAAAAAGTTTCTGCCATAAGCGCCGTTAAGTGCTCTGCCGCAGCGGTAATGGCAATATTAAACTGGGGTGAGCGGTGCTTCAGATCATAATTGAAAATTTTATTTAAACGTTCAATAAATTGGTCTACAGGCATGCCTTGCTCGCGCATCAACTGATTCATTTTGTCATGCGCGATGCCGTGCTGGGCTTCCTGGCGGATAAAATCCGCGACACGTTGTTGCAGTTCCGGGTCCTGGATCTGATCGCGGAACAGGCGGACACTCTGAATAAAATAGCGCTCGCCGTCTGGAAAGGTCAGGCTCAGGGCATCGAACATGCGTGTCATAAAGGGATCGCCGCCGAACCAGTAACGTGGAATTTCATCCAGTTTAAAATCAAGTTGGGTGCGAACCACAGGCTGTAGGGCGGATTTTAATATGGCGTTCATCTTGTAGATTCTTTTTTGTGACGATGCTGACAGTATGTCGGCGAATCTCGCCATTGTTTTGACAGAGCTTGCCAATTTTTATACATTTTATGCCAAATGAAAATAAAACTGGTCAGATTAGAGCTGCCAGCGAGAATCGCACATGCAAGACATAAAAATATCCAATGGTTATCTTCAGCTCTGGGCGACTTATTTGCGTGATGTGGGGATTGAACCCTTAACTGCCGACTTTCTGCAAGATGTGCATGACTCGCTTGTGACCCTCATCGATCAGCCTTTTGATACACAAGTACCTTTGGAATTGTTGAATCATATTATTTTAACTACTCGGCAACATCTGAACTGTCCGCAGCTGATTTTTGAAATCGTGCAGGTCATTCGTCCTGAGCATTTTGGTGTACTGGGTTATATGGTTTCACGTAGCAGTAGTGTCGCGGAAATGATCGGCTATAGCATGCGCTTTCAGCGGCTGGTGATTGATGGCAGTGAATTCGTGCCTTTACAGTTGAAGCAGCATGAACACAGTATGGAACTCTATTGGGGCTATTTAGATGAAAAATATAATTTGTTAAATGAGCTCACCATGGCAGCAATGGTGCAACTGGGACGGGTTATTTTGCAAGAGCAGCCACTTTTATTGCGTTGTGTACGACTGGCTCATGCAGCTGAAATGGCACAAATACATTATCAAAAATTCTTTGCCTGTGAGGTTCAGTTTTCTCAAGATTATTATGCTCTGGAACTGGATGTACAGGGGCTAGCTCATGGGTCTGAGCATGCTGACCCCATATTATTGCAGTTGCTGACTCTTCAGGCGGAACAGGCGATTGCAGCAAAAGCACCTGTTGAAAATACCTTGCAGCAAGCACAGCAAATCATTGCCGAACAGTTGCGAACCAGGCAACAGGCGATCAAAATTGAGCAGCTTGCCCAGCAGTTGTGGATGTCGACCCGAAGCTTGCAACGCTTATTCAGCATATATCAAACTTCATTTAAAAAACTGCTGCAACAGCAGCGCATCAAACGCTGTGAGATTTTGTTACAGCAGGGGCTTAGTCTGAGCGAGATTGCTGAAGCGCTGGATTATTCCGACCAGTCGGCCTTGGCCCGCGCCTATAAAGCAGCCACCGGACAGACTTTGTTCCAGCGCAAGAAACAGTTAAAGCATGCACAGCAATAAAAAAGCGACCCAATCAGATCGCTTTTTGATGTGAGGATGATACAGAGATTAAGCGGTTGCTTTAAGGTTGGGGAATCTCAACGCAATCGCAGCAATTGCGAAGATGGCCAGAATCCAGCAATAGTACAAGCCGCCAATCAGTTCAACCGGTGAGATTTTTGCAATCGAGCAGGCGAGGAGCAACTGTGCACCATAAGGAATCAGACCTTGTACCACGCAGGAGAAAATATCCATCAGTGCTGCAGAACGCTTGGGATCCACGCCGTATTCTTTGGCGACTTCACGTGCCATATCACCCGACAGAATAATTGCGACGGTATTATTGGCCATAAAGATATTTGAAAATACCACCAGAAAGCTGATCCCGATTTCGCCGGCCCTTTGCTGCCCAACTTTAAACAGACGGGTCAGGCTATAAATGCGCTCGATTAGCCAGCGTAAACCACCTTCACGTTGCATGATCGCTGACAGACCCCCCAGAAACATGGACAGTAATGCCACTTCAAACATGCCGACAAAGCCGTCATAAATCGAAGTATTCAGCTTGAGCAGGTTAAATTCAGGCGTCGCAAACAGACCGAACAGACCCGAAAGCAAAACACCAATGGTCAGTACTGCGAGGACATGCAGGCGACTAAAAGCCAAAACAAAGACCGCAATATAAGGTAAGACCAGTAACCAGTTAAAATCTTTATATTCTACGGGGCTGGAGCTGCCTGTACTTAAAATATAAATCACAATGGTGCTGATAGAGGCCGGTACAGCAATCCAGACATTGACTTTAAACTTGTCACGTAATTGCACCCGCTGGCTGGTGGTGGCTGCAATGGTGGTATCTGAAATCATGGAAAGGTTGTCACCGAACATGGCACCGCCTACGACTGCACCAATGGCGTAGATCACATTAATATCGGTGACCTGGGTAAAACCAAAGGCAATCGGGGCACAAGCTGCAATGGTGCCCATGGAGGTGCCCATCGCCGTGGCAATAAATGCCGAGATGATAAACAGCATCGGCAAGATAAATTCAGGCGGAATAATCGACAGGCCCAGTTGTACCGTGGCATCCACACTGCCAATCGCACTGCTGACACTGGCAAAGGCACCGGCCAGCATAAACACCATAAACATCAAAATTAAGTTCGGATGACTGGCCCCTTTTAGAAAGGCTTCAATGCCCTGATTGAGTTTGCCGCGATACACCAATGCAGCCAAAATAATCGCAGGCAGGGCAGCAACAGGCGCTTTCACCTGATAGAACGCGAATTCGGTTCCAATCAGGGAATGATAGATCCCGCTACCCAAAAACAGGGTTAAAAATACAATAAGCGGCAGCAGTGCAATGGCGCGTGCCTGCACTGTAGCCTCAGAATCAGTCTGCATAGGAGATAAAAAAGTAAGAGAATAGGACTAGTATAAAGCAGGTTTTGCAATTTCAGAAAACTTTAAATGAATGCGCTAACATCTGCATTTTTATTAATTTTTGCATGATAAAAATAAGTTTATCTAAATATTCAGGATTTTGGCTAATAGCAAAATTAGGCATCTTTGATCATTGTGAAAAAAATCAAAATAATCGTAAATAGACCCTTCCGAATTGTTTTGAAATCTTCGTACAGGAAATGAAATACTCGAGGTCGGTATCGCAGACTGTTCATTGGACAAAAAATAGCGTTACAATGCGACGTCTTGTATTTTTACATAGTCAATGCCTCAAGTTTGAAACACGTTAAGGAAAGCTCAGCCCTATGTCACGTTTAGCCACACGATTTGAACAACTTAAATCTCAACAGCGTAAAGCTTTAGTTTCTTATGTGATGGCTGGTGATCCGCATCCAGAGGTCACTGTACCTTTGCTCCATGCAATGGTAGAGGCGGGTGTCGATGTGATTGAGCTGGGTCTTCCTTTCTCCGACCCGATGGCAGATGGTCCCGTAATTGCTTTAGCGGCTGAACGTGCGCTGGCAGGCGGAACCAATACTTTGGACGCACTGCACATGGTGAAAGAATTTCGCTTGAAAGATCGCGAAACACCTGTGGTGCTGATGGGTTATCTGAATCCGGTCGAAGTGATTGGCTATGAAAAGTTTGTGGCTTATGCTTACGAATGTGGAGTAGATGGCGTGCTGCTGGTGGACTTACCGCCAGAGGAAGCACAAAGTCTGGGTGAAGTACTGGAAAAATATGACATGGATCAGATTTTCCTGCTGGCACCCACTTCAACCGATGCACGTATTCAACACGTAGCGAAACAGGCCACTGGCTTTATTTACTATGTATCCTTGAAAGGCGTGACCGGTGCAGCAACTTTAGATGTCTCTGAAGCCGCTGCCCGCATTCAAAAGATTAAAGCTGTGACTGATGTTCCTGTAGGCGTAGGTTTCGGTATCAGCGATGCTGCATCTGCGAAAGCGATGGGTGTTGCTGCCGATGCAGTTATTGTGGGAAGTGCGTTTGTAAAGCAGTTTGCAACGCTTGCACCAGAACAAGCCGTTGTTGCGACGGTGAATAAAGTCAAGGAGCTTCGAGCAGCGCTCGATGAGTTATAGTATGAGTCAACCCGTGAAATCAGGCAAAATTCTGAGCCCATCGACCCCATGGACGGAACGCATTGTTCCAGGCATTCATGTACCCGATGAGCAAACGATCTACAAAGCGACATTTACCGAGCCTACGGTCGAGTGTCCTGAATGTCATGCTTTGGTGACCCGTACCGCGATGTCATTCAATGCCTATGTTTGTCCGCAGTGTGATGAGCATTTACGCATGAAAGCCCGTGATCGCCTGAACTGGTTCTTTGACCAGGTACAGACTGAACTGGGTCAGGAGTTTAAGGCTAAAGATCCGTTAAAGTTTGTCGATAGCAAAGCTTATCCAGAGCGTATGGCAGAAGCGCAAAAGAAAACCGGCGAAACCGAAGCGTTGGTCGTGATTCAAGGCCTGCTAAAAGATGTCCCAATGATTGCCTGTGCATTTGAATTCGATTTCATGGGCGGCTCTATGGGGACAGTGGTCGGTGACCGTTTTGTTCAGGCGGCAGAGCGTGCGATTGAAGCCCGTCAGCCCTTGATCTGCTTTGCTGCTTCAGGCGGTGCACGTATGCAGGAAGGCATGTTGTCCTTGATGCAAATGGCACGTACTTCGGCTGCTATCCAGCGTTTAAAAGAAGCAGGCCTGCCTTATGTGGTGGTATTGACGCATCCGGTATACGGTGGTGTCACTGCATCATTGGCGATGCTGGGTGATGTACATCTGGCTGAACCGAAGGCGATGATTGGCTTTGCCGGTAAACGAGTGATCGAACAAACTGTCCGTGAAAAACTGGAAGAACCGTTCCAGCGCGCGGAATATTTGCTTGATCATGGGGTAATCGATCAGATTGTTCACCGTCACGCATTACGTGATACAGTTTACCGTATTGTTACGAAATTGATGAACCTGCATTGAACACAGCACCGCTAGCAACAGATTCTTTAAGTACATGGCTCGATTATTGGAGCCATGTTCACGTTACGGGTATTGATTTAGGTCTGGAACGGGTTATTCCGGTGGCTGAAAAGCTCGGTGTGACACGTCCGGCGGCCAAAGTGCTGACGGTGGCTGGAACCAATGGTAAGGGTTCAACCACCACCACACTGGCTGCGATTTTGAATGCACAAGGCTTCAAGGTCGGACTGTATCAATCTCCACACGTGTACCGTTTCAATGAGCGGGTAAAACTGCGCGGCATTGAAGTTGAAGATCAGTTGTTGGTGGATGCTTTTGTTCAGGTGGATCAGGCTCGTCGCGAATGTGATTTGAGCCTGTCTTTCTTTGAAGCGACCACTTTGGCCGCTTTTGTGATTTTTAAAGATCAGTTATGTGATGTCTGGGTGCTGGAAGTCGGTCTGGGCGGTCGTCTGGATGTGGTTAATGTGGTTAATCCGGATGTAGCAGTGATTACCAATATTGGTCTGGATCATACCGATTGGCTCGGTGATAGCATCGAGAAAATTGCCTTTGAAAAAGCCGGAATTATCCGGCCGAATATTCCGGTGGTGTTTGGTGGACAGCAACAGATTCCACAAGCCATTTTAGCTAAAACTCAGCAATGCAACGCGCCCTTATATGCGGTGAATCGTGATTATTTCTATGAAGTATGTGCAGATGGCCAGTCTTGGGCCTTTGCCTCTTCGGGTACGACCTTAAAACTTCCTACAGGATCGTTGGCGCTGGATAATATTTCCACCGCTGTGGCTGCAATTTTGCTGAGCGGTTTAACGGTCAGTCAGCAGGCGATTGCACAAGGGATTCAGACTGCAAAGTTGCCGGGACGTTTTGAAGTCTGTCAAATCCAGAATAAAACCGTGATTTTTGATGCCGGACATAATCCGCATGGGGTCGAGTTTCTGCTGAAACAGTTGCGAAACTATTTAAATTACAATCAAAACTATAAAAATATCGTTTGTGTGTTTTCAATGTTGGCAGATAAAGATATAAATTCTGTCACCAAGTTATTGAAAGACACGGTTCAATTGTGGAAAATTGCACCATTATCCGTCCCACGTGCGGCAGAGCTCACAGTTTTGGCTGAAGCTCTAGGCGGTGAGGCGGTAGAACAATTTGACAATGTGAAATTAGCTTTTAAATCAGCACTGGATCAAACAGATAATAATCAGCTGATTTTGGTATGTGGATCATTTCATACCTTAGAAGCGGTATGGGAGTATTTGGAAGAATGTCAATGAATAACAAACAGCGCTGGATGGGCGGTGTTGTTTTACTCGGTGGTGGTGTTTTATTGGCAGCATTACTCCTGAAAGGTCAAGATGAAATCAAGCAGGATCGTCAGCAGAAACCGGCACAGGTTGCGGAAGTGGAAACTAAGGATGCAGTGAATCATTCGCTGGGTTCCTTGACGGTCGATGTGGAAACAGAAAAGCGTTTACTTGAACAGCAACGCCGTGATCGGGAAAAATCTGTGGCAGAGCAGGAGGCTCGTGCGGCTGAATTTTTAGCGATGCAGCAGCAGGCAGAAGCAGATGCGGCGCGTAAAGCGGCTGAAGAATATGCTGCACTTAATGCGCATCGTATGGGACAGCAAAGCTCGGATAATATTCCACCAGAACTGGTCGAAGACGAACAGGCCAAACAGAAACGCTTGGCTGAAGAAAAGGCTGCACAAGACAAAAAGCTAGCCCTGCAGAAGCTTGAGCAGCAAAAAGCCAACAGTTCAACTGAAGCGGCCAAGAAAGAAGCGGAGCGTAAAGCCGCTGAAAGCAAAGCGGCTGAAGAAAAACGTAAATTGGAGCAACAGCAAAAAGCCGAAGCAGAACGTAAGACGGCTGAGGCAAAACGTAAGGCTGAGGAAGAGCGTAAGGCAGCCGAGAAGAAAGAAGCTGAACGTAAAGCCGCCGAAGAAAAACGTAAAGCCGAAGACAAACGTAAGGCTGAAGAAGCCAAGAAAAAGGCAGCAGAAGACGCCAAAAAGAAAGCAGAAGCTGAGCAGGCACGTAAATTGCTGGAAGGTGAAAGTGACAAGCAGTGGATGGTGCAGGTCGCACTGGCAGCCAATGAAGCCAATGCAGATGCGGTTGCGGCAAAACTGCGTGCCAAGGGTTATAAAGTGACCAAGAGTCCAACCTCTAAAGGGATTCGTATCATGGTCGGTCCATCAAAGGATCGGGAAACTGCTGATGCTTCGCGTAAAAAAATCGCTGCAGATGACAGTCTGAATATGAAATCTGCCTGGGTGATTGACTGGGTGCCTTTAGATAAGCGTAACTAAGACGGCGTATTACTGTACTTTGGTTTAAAATGGATTCAGGTTATGCCTGAATCCATTTTTATTGGGGAGCAAAAATTAAAAAGGTGACAAAGCTCTCAGGATTAAAAAAGCCTATCTAAAGATAGGCTGGTGATGAACTTCGAAACCGGCACGTCATTCGGGTTAGAAATTCAGTTTTAATCTTGCTGCTTTTTATATAGATACATCAACGTTAAGAGTGGATGTACTTATACATATTCTTTATGAACAGAGCAGTGCTCTGCTTATCTATTACTGCGCACTTCACTTGTGTTGCGCAAAATTAAAAAGGAATCGTTTTAATTTGTTGCTCGAAGCATAGCTTCTCGTCTTCTTGCGGAATATATTCCTCAGGGCGAAGCAGTGTCTTGCTGATCCTCACTCAGGATGTGGCGTTAAGCGCAGGTAAGGCGTGATCGCGGTATACCCTTTAGGAAAACGTTGTGCAATTTCAGTCTCATCTTTTAGGGAAGGCACAATCACCACATCATCGCCATGCTGCCAATTGGCAGGTGTTGCGACTTTATGGCTGTCGGTGAGTTGCAATGAATCCACCACACGCAAGATTTCATGGAAATTACGACCCGTCGATGCCGGATAGGTAATAATCAAACGGACTTTTTTGTTTGGATCGATGACCACCAAAGAGCGAACTGTGAGCGTTTCACTGGCATTCGGGTGAATAAAGTCATATAGTTCAGACACTTTACGATTCTGATCGGCAATGATCGGAAAATTGACCGTGGTATTTTGCGTTTCATTGATGTCTTTAATCCAGCCATGATGCGATTCAACATCATCAACCGATAAGGCAATGGCTTTGACACCACGTTTTTCAAATTCATCTTTCAACTTTGCGGTATAACCAAGTTCAGTAGTACATACCGGCGTATAGTCCGCCGGATGTGAAAATAAAATGCCCCAGCTATCGCCCAGAAAATCATAAAAATTAATCAGGCCTTCACTGGATTTCTGTTCAAAATTCGGTGCGGTGTCGCCTAGACGTAAACTCATCTTTTTGCCTCAATTGGTCTTTTAATGTAGAGATGAGATTTAATATGAACTAATTTTTTTATGATTAAAAATAGTGTTTTTAGCTTTCTTTATGAATAAATAGCATAAGTGATTTGTTTTATCTATCTAGAATCAAACAAATCAGTCGTCTAATTGACTATATTGCACAGCTAAAGTTTGCTACATTACTTTGCCTTAGATCTCGGGGCTAGAACTCAGGATCAGATTTTTTTCAGCGGTTTTATAGCAAAACCCTTGTAGTTCAAATTTCTAGCACCATAATAACGACTAAGAACATATTCATTTGACAAGCAAGATTTAGAGAGTCTATTCATGTTGGCAAGTCTGATCGGAGGAATCTTCGGTACCAAAAATGAGCGCGAACTCAAACGCATGCGTAAAATCGTAGACAAGATTAATGTGCTCGAGCCGACGATATCTACCCTTAGCGATGCAGACTTATCTGCAAAAACTGAAGAATTCAAACAACGATATAATAAGGGTGAAAACCTCGATAAATTATTGCCTGAAGCATTTGCAGTCTGTCGTGAAGCCGCCAAGCGGGTCATGGGCATGCGTCATTATGACGTGCAGCTGATCGGTGGTATTACCTTGCACGAAGGTAAAATTGCAGAGATGCGTACCGGTGAGGGTAAAACCCTGATGGGTACCTTGGCCTGTTACCTGAATGCCATCAGCGGTCAGGGTGTGCATGTCATTACCGTGAACGATTACCTGGCACAACGTGATGCCGAGCTCAACCGTCCATTATTTGAATTTTTGGGTTTAAGCATCGGGATTATTTATTCCATGCAAAATCCGATGGAAAAAGCGGAAGCTTATCGTGCCGATATTACCTACGGTACCAATAACGAATTTGGCTTTGATTACCTGCGTGACAACATGGTGTTCTCGCTGGCTGAGAAAAAGCAGCGTGGTTTAACCTATGCGATTATTGATGAGGTCGATTCGATCCTGATTGATGAAGCACGTACTCCGCTGATTATTTCCGGTCAAAGTGAAGATTCTTCACAGCTTTATGCAGCCATTAATAATATTCCACCAAAATTACAGGCACAGAAAGAAGAGAAAGTGCCGGATGGCGGTCACTTCTGGATTGATGAAAAACAGCGTTCAGTTGAAATTACTGAAGTGGGTTTTGAAACCATTGAAAGTGAACTGATTGAAATGGGCTTGTTGGCAGAAGGCGAGAGCTTGTATTCAGCGTCGAACCTGAATCTGTTGCATCATGTGACTGCGGCAATTCGTGCCCATTATTTATATCAACGTAACGTGCAATACATCATCAATGATGGTGAAGTGATTATCGTCGATGAAAATACCGGTCGTACCATGCCGGGCCGTCGCTGGTCTGAAGGTTTGCATCAGGCGGTAGAAGCCAAAGAAGGTCTGGAAATTCAACCAGAGAACCAGACCCTGGCAACCACAACCTTCCAGAACTATTTCCGTCTGTATAAAAAATTATCGGGTATGACCGGTACCGCTGATACTGAAGCCGCGGAAATGAAAGAAATTTATGGTCTGGATGTGGTGCTGATTCCGACCCATCGTCCAATGATCCGTGATGACCAGAACGATTTAATCTATTTAAATCGTGAAGGCAAATATAACGCGATTATTCAAGAAATTCAGCGTGTGCATGAAGCCGGTGTTGCGCCAATCTTGATTGGTACGGCAACCATCGAAGCATCTGAGATTCTATCCGATAAGCTGAAAGCTGCGGGCATTACCCACGAAGTACTGAATGCCAAACAGCACGAACGTGAAGCGGATATTATTGCGCAAGCTGGTGCGCCGCGTGCCGTAACCATTGCCACCAACATGGCGGGGCGTGGTACCGATATTCTGCTGGGTGGTAACTGGAAAGCATTGCTGGCCAAAATTGAAAATCCGACAAGCGATGACGAAGCGCGTCTGAAAGCGGAATGGGATGTTAATCATCAATCTGTTCTGGATTCGGGTGGCTTGCATATTATCGGTTCTGAACGTCATGAATCACGCCGTATCGATAACCAGTTGCGTGGTCGTGCAGGCCGTCAGGGGGATCCGGGTGTATCGCGTTTCTACCTGTCGCTTGAAGATGACTTGATGCGTATTTTCGCCGGTGACCGTGTGGTGGGTATGATGCGTGCCATGGGCTTGCAGGAAGATGAAGCGATTGAACACAAAATGGTGTCTCGCTCGATTGAGAATGCACAGCGTAAAGTCGAAGCACGTAACTTCGATATTCGTAAGAACTTGCTGAAATACGATGACGTGAATAACGAACAGCGTAAGATTATTTATAGTCAGCGTGATGACATTCTGGCAGAAAATTCGCTGCAAGATTATATTGAAGAAATGATCCGTGAAGTGATGCAGGGTGTAATTGCCAATTATATTCCGCCTGAGTCGATTCATGACCAGTGGGATATTGAAGGTCTGGAATTGGCCTTGCGTGAAGACATGTCACTGGATCTTCCTATCGCACAATGGCTGGAACAGGACCGTCGTCTCGATGAAGAGGCATTGGTGGTGCGTATTAGCGATGAAGTACTGAATCGTTACCGTTCACGTCGTGAACAAATGGGTGCGGAATCTGCAGCATCGCTTGAACGTCACTTTATGCTGAATTCTCTGGATCGTCACTGGAAAGAACATCTGGCAGCGATGGATTACTTGCGTCAGGGCATCCATTTACGTGGCTATGCACAGAAAAATCCAGAGCAGGAATATAAAAAAGAAGCCTATAACCTGTTTGTGAATATGCTGGGTGTCATCAAATCGGATGTCGTTACAGATTTATCGCGTATTCATGTTCCAACACCTGAAGAGCTGGCTGAAATGGAAGCGCAGCAGCTGGCACAGGCTGAGGCAATGCGTTTGCAGTTATCTCATGATGAGTTCGACGGTTTACTGGCAGATGAACATGAAAATACGACTGAACAAAATGCTGAGGCAAATCCGGTAGCGCCAGTCTTTGAAGCGCCGGCAAGCCGTAATGCACCTTGTCCATGTGGTTCAGGCCTGAAATATAAACAGTGTCATGGCAGAATCTAAGCGATATTGAAAATCAGAGCCACATGGCTCTGATTTTTTATGTATAAAGATTTTTCAGAAACTGAATACTATTTGCAGTCCTGCGGATTAAATGGTATTTAATGGCTCATTCAACACCGAAAAGTGGAATAACCTGAATGAAAAAAGTATTAAAAACGCTCATGATTGCCGCTTTGGCCATGCCTGCTTTAAGTTTTGCAGAAACTGCAGCCACCACGACACTTGATAAAGTTCAGCAAGCAGTGGGTTCTACTACAGCTCAAGTACAACGTACAGATGAACAAGTGACCGTGGCCAGCCCGCGTACCGGGATTCGTTATACCTTTGCCAATCAGAATCGCCCGATTGTGTTGCAGACCGCTGCGATTGCACCGGCCAATGCGGCCAATGCAGATCGTATTGTGGCATCTAATCCGGCACTTTCTGCCGCGAGTCAGCAGCAAGCGAAGCAGGCTTTATTAAATGAAGCAGGGCAACTTGCGAAAAATTAAAATCTCCGATTTTTTAAAATGCAGAAACCAGTCTTGATGACTGGTTTTTTATTGTGAAAATCCATCATAAATCTCAAGCTGACTCAGGCTTTGGCTCGATTTTTTGTTGCAGATCAACTAAGCTGTATTTTTCCGAAACTTCAATATTGGACTTTAAAATGGCAGTTGGTGACGTATCTATGCCACAGATGCATGTGGTAAAAGGGGTTAAAATTGGTTCGGCTGAAGCCTATGTGCGCTATCAGAACCGACGTGACCTGGTGATATTTGAACTGGCTGCAGGCTCCAATGTTGCAGGGGTATTTACTCAAAATGCCTTCTGTGCAGCCCCTGTGCATGTATCTAAAGCGCATTTACAGGTAGGGAATCCGCGTTACCTGGTGATCAATACCGGTAATGCCAATGCAGGAACCGGCCCTACAGGCATGGCAAATGCAGAAGCCACCTGTGCCAAGCTGGCTGAACTGGCAGGGGTACAGGCTGCTGAAGTCTTACCATTCTCTACGGGTGTCATTGGCGAGCAATTGCCAATGGAGCGTTTGCTCAGCGGTTTACAACCTGCGCTAGACTCATTGCGTGATGATGCCTGGGTCGATGCTGCAACGGGAATCATGACCACAGATACTACACCGAAAGGCGCTTCAGAGCAGTTCGAGCTGGATGGTGCCACCTATACCATGACCGGTATTTCCAAGGGTGCCGGCATGATTCGTCCAAATATGGCGACTATGCTGGGTTATGTGGCAACCGATGCTCCAATCAGCCGTGAACTGGTTCAGCAGTTATTAACAGAAACAGTAAATGTGTCGTTTAACCGCATTACCATCGATGGTGATACTTCAACCAATGATTCCTGCATCTTGATTGCCACAGGTCAAGGCGGGGGGGCTGAAATTACTTCGACTGAAGATCCACGTTATGCAGTCGTGCTTGATGTGTTAATGCGTACCATGAAACGCTTGGCGCAACTGATTGTGCGTGATGGTGAAGGTGCCACCAAATTTATTACAGTTGCGGTAGAAGGTGGTGCTAATATTCAGGAATGCTGTGATGTGGCTTATAGCATTGCACATTCGCCATTGGTTAAAACTGCGATTTTTGCTTCTGATCCAAACTGGGGGCGTATTCTGGCAGCGATTGGTTATGCTGGTGTGCCGAATTTAGACGTTGCAAAAATTCAGGTTTGGTTAGATGATGTACAAATCTGTAAAGATGGTGGTGCGGCGGCAGACTATACTGAAGCAGCTGGTGCAGGTGTGATGGCCCAAGCTGAAATGACGATTCGTGTTGATCTTGGACGTGGTACAGCGAAAGACACGGTCTATACCTGTGACCTGTCTTATGATTACGTCAAGATTAATGCAGATTATCGTTCATAATTCAGATCGTTTCTAAAGCCTCCGTTGTGGGGCTTTTTTTATATCTTATGATTTTTAATGACTGGTCAAAAATGGCATTTTGCCAATTGTGATTAGGGTGTAGGGTAAATGTCCGTGTCATAACGGATAATTAGGGTAGAGTAAGAGTTGTTATGAATAGTGCGACCAAATTAATAGCCAATGAAGCAAAGTCGATTGTGCAGGCGCATTTAGATCGTTTAGGCGTTCCTCAAGAACATCAAATGAGCCAGCAGGAAAAATTAGACAAATTTGCACAAATCAAGGCTGAGCTGGAAAAACAGGATGCCGTTTTGGTGGCGCATTATTATTGCGATCCTGAAGTGCAAGAACTGGCTGAGTTGACCGGTGGTTGTGTTTCGGATTCTCTGGAAATGGCACGTTTTGGTCGCGATCATCCAGCCTCTACGTTGGTGGTGGCAGGAGTGAAATTTATGGGTGAAACCTCAAAAATTTTATCTCCAGATAAAACCGTGCTGATGCCAACCCTGGAAGCAACCTGTTCACTGGATCTTGGTTGTCCGGTTGATGAATTTACAGCTTTTTGCGATGCGCACCCCGATCATACCGTGGTGGTGTATGCCAATACTTCCGCAGCGGTGAAAGCGCGTGCCGATTGGGTAGTGACTTCTAGCTGTGCAGTGGAAATTATTGAACATCTGGATAGTCTCGGTGAAAAAATTATCTGGGCGCCGGATCAGCACTTGGGCCGATATATCCAAAGCAAAACCGGTGCAGAAATGTTGCTCTGGGATGGTGCCTGTATCGTGCATGAAGAATTCCGTTCACGCGGTATTGTCAATATGAAAGCACTCTATCCCGATGCTGCGGTGTTGGTACATCCGGAATCCCCCATGTCTGTAGTCGAGATTGCCGATGCAGTAGGCAGTACCTCGCAACTGATTAAAGCCGCACAGACTTTGCCACATCAGCGTTTAGTTGTGGCTACGGATCGTGGTATCTTCTATAAAATGCAGCAAGCAGTTCCCGATAAAATCCTGATTGAGGCACCAACTGCGGGGGAAGGGGCAACCTGTCGTTCTTGTGCGCATTGTCCGTGGATGGCAATGAATGAGCTGGATGGTATTTTGCATGTATTACAGCATAAGGATCAGGAAGTACATGTCGATCCTGTACTGGCTGAACGCGCAAAACTGCCTCTAGATCGCATGTTGAATTTTAGTGCCGGACTAAAACGTTAAAATTTGTATAAAAAATGTCTGAAGCGCTTGATAAATAAACGCTTGGCGCGTTTTTTAGGTTTTTTTTTAAGATAGGTGTTGACGTCTCCGGGCGTCACGCCTAGAATGCACACCGTACCGAACGATGTTCGATACGAAAGCTGAGATGAATCGGAGCATAGCACAGCCTGGTAGTGCACCTGGTTTGGGACCAGGGGGTCGTAGGTTCGAATCCTACTGCTCCGACCAATTCTTCAAGGCAAATGATGTTTGCATCAGTAACGCGCTTGTAGCTCAGTTGGATAGAGCATCCGCCTTCTAAGCGGATGGTCACAGGTTCGAATCCTGTCAGGCGCGCCATTTGGTCGCTTGATGTTAAGAATCAAAATGATGGTGGATGTAGCTCAGTTGGTAGAGCCCTGGATTGTGATTCCAGTTGTCGCGGGTTCGAATCCCGTCATTCACCCCAACTTTTAAAGTTGAAATCGGAGCATAGCACAGCCTGGTAGTGCACCTGGTTTGGGACCAGGGGGTCGTAGGTTCGAATCCTACTGCTCCGACCATCTCCTTAAAGATGGTCGAGATAAAAGATACCGCGTTAAGCGGTTTTTTTATGCCTAAAATTTAATAAATATAAAAAATACACAATATTATTTATAGTCGCCTTTTTAATAATTGTTTATGTAATCACTTGTATCTCTATATCAATTTATTTTTCACTCAATATAGCTATGCAGGTGAGATGGGTTTTTTATTTTATGTCTTTTGCTGAAGAAGGATTATGATGCGTTTAAGGATGGGGGAATATTGAGGCATTCTCATTTTCATACTATTTTATTTTGGTGAAGTGTATGCGTTCCTCAGCATTTATATAAAAGGGAAATATAAATAATTTATCAGTCTTGATATCTATATTTTTCTTACTAAAGAAAAGATGAATTACAATATAAATCTGAAATCCACCAGAAATATCTTTTATAAGTAAATAAACACTATAAACCTCCTTGGAATGTATATTTTTTACTCAGGAAATAGGAAAACCTGCACTTTTTGTAGAATAAATAAACAGTCGTTGGGTTTTTGCTGAATTATTTAGAAATAGGGGTTGTGTTGGGTGTGAAATGCTGTAGAATGCACATCCATCGGCAGTAATGAAGATTAAAACTTCTGATAAAACAGTAACTTAGCGCGAAGTGTTAAGATTGGGTTTTGTTGGATAAGTTTAAATTAATTTGAATTACGGATTGACACTTTAGAAATTCAGTGTAATATAGCCGACCTAGCTTGCTGGTGACGAATCAGCAAGAAGATCATTAAGAGATTATGAAGAACAACTTGTGTGGATTTTTACTGGTTGATCGATCGAAATTATTTTCATTGATTGATGGTAGAAATTACTCGAAGTTTATTTGAGAAATATTTGTCAGAAAATTGATGAGCCAAGATTGGTGTCCTTTAGGCACTACTGATTTTAAACTGAAGAGTTTGATCATGGCTCAGATTGAACGCTGGCGGCAGGCTTA
>NZ_VPCO01000019.1:0-69699 GCF_013418175.1 Acinetobacter sp. YH12200 | reverse complement strand
AACTTTTTTGCCAAGCTCAAGCAGTATCGTGCTATTGCCACACGCTATGATAAATTGGCTCAAAACTTCTTATCAGCGATCTACCTGGCTTCAACAATCATTTGGCTTAATTGATGACACGCCCTAGCAAAAATTTGTATTTATATCTTCAAATTGCGTAAAGATCGGCCTTATTCCAGATATTCAAAATCTATATGTAATACTCAGCATTTAAACATGCGTAAATCGCAGCCTAAGCTACGATTTACAAGTTACAGGCATACTGTAATTTATACAAGGTGAAGCTCTGCGCTGTCTACTGCTGCCGATGATCCAGCAATTTACATCCGGTCTGCTGTTGCAGTTCCTCAAAGCTTAACCCCTCCACCATCTCAATGACCCGGGCCTGCTGGTCTTTGAGCTCAATCACACACAAATCGGTATAAATACGGTTTACACAGTGCTTGCCGGTAATCGGATAAGTCAGCTCTTCAACAATTTTGGCTGCACCGTTTTTGGTGACATGTTCCATACAGACATAAACACAACGCGCACCGACGGCCAGATCCATGGCGCCGCCTACGGCAGGTACAGCAGCGGCATTACCGGTATGCCAGTTGGCCAGATCACCATTAATCGCCACTTGAAAGGCCCCCATGACGCAAATATCCAGATGCCCACCGCGCATGATATCGAAGGAATCTGCAGAGTTCATAAAACTGCCGCCTTCCAGCATGCTCACCAGTTCCTTGCCGGCATTAATCAGGTCATCATCCGCCTGTTCAGGATCATTCAAGGCCGCAAAACCCAAAACACCATTTTCAGAGTGCAGGATCACATTCTGTTCCGGTTTTAAATGACCTGCCACACGGGTCGGTAAACCGATGCCCAGATTGACAAAAGAACCGTTTGGAATATCTTGCGCGACTTTTGCCACAATCTGTTCACGAGTACGTTTTTGAATAGTCATTATTTGATATCTCCGACCTGAACCACATGCTGTACAAAAATGCCCGGCGTTACGATAATCTCTGGATCAAGATCTCCGAGTTCCACAATCTGGTGTACCTGAGCGATAGTGGTTGTTGCCGCTTTGGCCATGATCGGACCAAAATTACGCGCTGCCTTGCGGTAGGTCAAGTTGCCCCAGCGATCTGCCTGATTGGCATAGATCAAGGCATAATCAGCATGAATCGGATATTCCAGCACATAATCCTTGCCATTAATGTGGCGCGTTTCTTTGCCTTCTGCAATTTTGGTGCCGAAGCCAGTCGGCGTGAAAACTGCCCCTAAGCCGGCACCTGCTGCCTGAATACGGCAGGCCAGATTGCCCTGCGGAACCAGTTCCAGTTCAATTTTTCCAGCCTTGTACAGGTCTTCAAATACAGTGGAGTTATTGGCGCGTGGAAAGGAACAGATCATTTTTTTGACCAGTCCAGACAACAGTAAATTGGTAAGTCCACGATCTCCAGAGGCTGCATTATTATTGATAATGGTTAGATCTTTTGGACCCAGATCAATCAGTGCTTCGATCAGTTCCACCGGTTGGCCTGCCAGACCGAAACCACTGGTCATAATGTGTGCACCATCAGGAATCTGTTTGAGAACTGTTTCGATATCCTGCGTGATTTTATTCATCATATTGCTTCCTAGCATCTTTTCTATATATTTTGATTGGTAGATTAATCGGCTTTTTGCGGATCAAATAAGCGATCTTTAATAAAGAAAGCCGGAATCAAGCCACAAAGAAAATAGGCAATTCCCATGATCAATAAACCGGTTCCAATAGATCCACCCTGAGCAAAATAACCAATCGTCAGTGGGGCAAAAACAGCACCTAAACGGCCCACGTTATATGCACCACCAACCGCAGTTCCACGTACTTTGGTCGAGAAACTTTCCGTCATGTAGGTGGCATTAATGCCATAGGGAATACCGTAAAGAAATCCGAAAAACAGCATCAGCCAGAGAATATTGTCCGGGGTATTACCAAACACAATCACCGGAATAAAAATTGCGGTGCCCATGGTGCCAAATGCGAACACTGCACGACGGCCAATACGGTCGGCAATAAAACCGGCAATGACTTTGGTACACATCATGATCAGGAAAGTACCAATCATATACATGGTCATTTCTTTAAACTTGATGCCCAGATCCGACTCTAGATAGGCAGGTAACCAGTTACTGACGCCGTAATATCCAAACTGTAAAAATGCGGTACTGAATGACCAGAGAATGAACATGCGACGGCTAAGTGCATCTTCAAAAACCATTTTAAAAGTGTTTTTAGGTTTTTCCTGAACAATCCCGCTGGCTTTGGCATCGAGGCGCGCTTGACGTGCATCTAACCAGGCTTTGGGTTCAGGCACTAAAAAGTACATTGCGACAGAAAGTACAATAGGAATAATCGCAATATAATACAGATATCGCCAGCCAAATTCGGGCAATAACCAGCCTGCCAAAACAGTGGCGACGACCGAGCCCAGGGTCCAACCGGTCATCAGTGTGGCCAATACTGTCGAGCGATACTTGGTTGGCACATATTCCGCCATCAGGGTATTACAGGCAATATACAAGGCGCCTAGACCAATCGCAGAAGTAAAACGCAGCCACTTAAACTGATCATAGCTTTCGGCAAATCCTAGCCAGAAAGTCAATGAAGAAAACAGTGCAATGGCGATCACGATGACTCGAACCCGCCCGAACCGGTCACAGGCCCAGCCACCAAAAAATCCACCAATCGCCATACCTGCCAATGTCCAGCTGCCCAGCGCCCCTGCCTGCATACTGCTTAATGAAAATTCCTGTTTCAGACTGGTCAGACTGTAGGCCAATAACGCAATATCTGCTCCATCGACCAGTAATGCCAAAAATGAGAACACAAAGGCCAGAATCCAGACTTTTTTCTTGGGTTGGTTATCATTTTCCAAATGAGGGTGTTGCGCACTGATCGTATTCATGGCGTCCTTAAAATATTTTTGAGCATTCCGGTGCTTTTATAACTTTTATCTTTCACGTAATTATTTATATGAAAGATATAGTGAACCAGGGTGATAATCCTATCATCTGCCTATCGGGTATTTAATTTATGTGCATGTTTCCACTTGATTTTTAATTGGGTATCTTATTGAAAACCTGGTATTTGTAAACAAACGGCAACAAATAGTCGGCGCTCTAGCCAGCATGTGCTGGCTAGATGTTATAGCTAGACTTAGTTACAAAATGCAGCGATGCCGGTTTGTGCACGTCCTAAAATCAGGGCATGTACATCATGAGTACCTTCATAGGTATTCACGACTTCCAGATTAACCAGATGACGGGCTACACCAAATTCATCAGAAATCCCGTTACCGCCCATCATGTCACGTGCTAGACGTGCAATATCCAGGGCCTTACCACAGTTATTGCGCTTGATCAGTGAAGTCCCTTCAACTGACGCGATACCTTCATCTTTCATGCGACCAAAACGTAATGCTACCTGTAAACCAAGGGCAATTTCAGTTTGCATATCGGCCAGTTTTTTCTGAATCAGCTGGTTTGCTGCCAATGGACGGCCAAACTGTTTACGGTCCATGGTGTATTGATGTGCAGTATGCCAGCAAAATTCTGCTGCGCCCATGGCACCCCAGGCAATCCCGTAACGGGCACTGTTCAGGCAGGTAAATGGACCTTTCAAGCCACGCACTTCTGGAAATGCATTTTCTTCCGGTACAAAGACGTTATCCATCACAATTTCACCGGTGATCGAGGCACGTAAACCGACTTTGCCATGGATCGCAGGTGCAGACAGCCCTTCCCAGCCTTTTTCCAGAATAAATCCGCGAATGTCACCGACATTACCTTCGGCAGAAACTTCTTTGGCCCAGACCACAAATACATCCGCGATCGGACTGTTGGTAATCCACATTTTTGCGCCGGTGAGACGGTAACCGCCATCCACTTTTTTGGCACGGGTAATCATGCTGCCCGGATCAGAACCATGATCCGGTTCAGTCAGGCCGAAGCAACCAATATATTCACCAGTCGCTAGTTTTAGTAAGTACTTCTGCTTTTGCTCTTCAGAACCAAATTCGTTAATCGGTACCATTACCAAGGAGCTTTGTACGCTGGCCATTGAACGATAACCTGAATCAACACGCTCAACTTCGCGTGCAATCAGACCATAGCTGACATAATTTAAACCGGCACCACCGTACTGTTCTGGAATGGTGGGACCCAGTAAACCAAGCTCGCCCATCTCACGAAAAATGGCCGGATCGGTTTTTTCATGGCGGAACTGTTCTAATACGCGTGGCATCAGCTTGTCCTGACAATATGCTGCTGCCGCATCACGGATCATACGTTCCTCTGAACTGAGCTGCTGTTCAATCAGGAACGGGTCTTGCCAATCAAATCTAGTTTTAGTCGTCATTTTTATATTTCCCTATTTTAAAAAATATATGTTTAGGCTGTGGCCTGTTTAATCATTTCACGTGCAATAATAATTTGCTGGATTTGTGTCGTTCCTTCATATAAACGGAACAAACGCACATCACGGTAAAAACGTTCAATTGAATATTCACTGATATAGCCTGCTCCACCATGAATCTGTAAACAGCGGTCAGCGACACGACCACACATTTCAGTGGCAAACATTTTGGCGCAAGAGGCTTCCGTCGTCACATTCTGACCGGCATCACGCAGTCGGGCTGCATCCAGTACCATACATTTGGCTGCATAAATTTCAGCTTTAGAGTCAGCCAACATGCCCTGAATCAGCTGAAAATTTGCAATAGCCTGACCAAACTGCTTGCGTTCTACCGCATAGTTTAAGGCATCTTCCAGCATACGCTCTGCCATACCCACGCTATAGCCGGCAATATGTAAACGGCCTTTGTCCAGAACGCGCATGGCCGTCTTGAAACCAACGCCTTCAACACCACCAATCAGCTGGTCTTTATGCACCCGGCAATTATCGAAAATAACATCGCAGGTATAAGAACCATGTTGACCCATTTTTTTATCAATTTTGCCTAGGCTCAAGCCTGGTGTGCCCGCTTCTACCAGAAATGCTGAAATGCCACTGGCGCCTTTGATTTCTGGATTGGTGCGTGCCATGACTGTAAATGTCGTTGCACGTGGCGCATTGGTAATAAAACGTTTGGTGCCATTTAAAACATAATAATCGCCATCTTTTACCGCATTGGTTTTTAAAGATGCAGCATCTGAACCGGAATCTGGCTCAGTCAAACAGAAAGAACCAATGATTTCGCCGGTTGCATAACGCGGTAAATATTTCTGTTTTTGCTCTTCTGTACCATCAATGACGATGCCACTTGAACCAATACCGTTGTTGGTCCCGATTAGAGAACGGAATGCAGCCGATGTCCGGCCCAATTCCATCGCAACCAGAATTTCCTCTTCCATGGTAATGCCTAAACCGCCGTATTCTTCTGGAATCGTCAGACCAAACAAACCCAGCTCTTTCATCTGTTCCACAATATGTTCAGGAATGGCATTGTTCTCTTCTACTTCATGTTCGAGAGGAACCAGTTCATTTTTTACAAAATCTCGAATCGTAGACAGAAGTTGATCGAGCATTTCCGGATCGCGAATCATATGAATCTCCATGTATATGGTCTGGGTAAATTCCTTTACCGTTTTATTTTTAGTTTCGTATTACGAAATAAATAACCATAAAAATAAAAATTCAGCAAGCAAATTCGTCAAAAAATTTATTTTTTATAAAAAAACGAAATTTATCTGGCTTTAAAATGGATTTAATATAGAATAATATTTCACAATACGAAATTATTGCTTTTTAAATTTCGCTTTACTAACGCTGCTTTCTATAAGGAGCTGACCAGAGATGAAAGCTTAAAAAGTGATAAAGTTTATTGTTTATTTAAAGGCTTTATTTTAAAAATAGCTCCACTATTTTTTGCAGTTATTTATTATGTATAGCAGCATTTAGACATGAGATAGAATAATATTTAGTCGTTACTCATATAATTCATCTACAATTTAAATGTTTTATTTTGTATCGTGAAACTAAGTTGCTATGATATTCATTAATTTACTTCTCTATTTATGTAGACCATGACTAAAAATAAAACAGGTGAAATACCTAATTTTGATGAAATTCGCTTAGATCCAATCTCGCATATTCATCGCGAAAACAATCCCCAATTTATTGCGTCTATTGCGCGTGGCCTTGAGATTCTAAGATGCTTTTCTGCGACCAATCAGTTGTTGGGCAATCAAGAAATTGCACAAATGACCAATTTACCAAAGCCAACCGTGGCGCGTATTACCAGTACGCTGGTATCTTTAGGCTATCTGAAACAACTTCCAAATACGACTAAATATTTACTCGATGTCGGTGTACTGGCTCTGGGCTATTCTGCCTTAAGCAATATTTCTGCGCGAACCCAGGCTTATCCATTTATGGAAGAAATGTCACGTTATGCCCAGGCGCCAGTGGCAATGGCAACACGTGACCGTCTCAATATGATCTATCTGGAAGTGGTACATACAGATACGACTTTAACCATGCGCCGTTCAGTGGGTTCAACTTTACCAATTCATTCGAGTGCCATGGGGCGTGCATGTCTGGCGGCGATGGACGTGAAAGAACGTGAATATTTATTTGATGCCATTAAAAAAAGAAATGAAGATCAATGGACAACAATTAAACGAAATCTAGAACGCGCCATTCGCGATTATCAGGATTATGGTTATTGTTTATCTCTCGGAGACTGGGCCAAAGATGTGAACTCTGTGGCCGTTCCTTTGATTCATCCCAAACATGGTATTTTAACTTTTAACTGTGGTGCACCAAGTTATTTGCTAAATCAGGAAAAACTGGAAAATGAAATTGGCCCGCGTCTGATTCACATGGTGAATAGTATTGCCATGAACCTGAATAATATGTAAGTAAAACCTCTCATTCGGGCGGCTTAGGTCGCTCTTTTTATTTGTTGCAGCCAATAATAATTAAACCGTTTTCTAATATTGAACCGGATCTTTTCAATTCTATTCATTCTACAGCAATCCAAGACTCTCAAAATCTATCCCTATAAAAAACAAAAATTAGACTTCATAAGCCATCTGGATAATGCTATAAATATCGTATAGCGAAACTGGATTTTATATTATGGAAGATATAACAAGAGAATCGATGGAGTTTGACGTCGTCATCGTCGGCGCAGGCCCTGCAGGTCTATCTGCTGCGATCAAGATCCGTCAACTTGCAATTGAAAACAACTTAAATGATTTGTCCGTTTGTGTCGTAGAAAAAGGCTCCGAAGTCGGTGCACATATCCTGTCAGGTGCGGTACTTGAACCACGTGCCATCAATGAATTATTCCCGGACTGGAAAGATCAAGGCGCACCGCTCAATGTGCCGGTGACCGAAGATAAAACTTTCTTCCTGCTTTCAGATGAAAAATCACAAGAAGCCCCACACTGGATGGTGCCAAAAACCATGCATAACGATGGCAACTATGTCATCTCGCTGGGCAATGTGGTGCGCTGGTTAGGCCAGAAAGCGGAAGAACTGGAAGTCTCGATCTTTCCGGGCTTTGCCGCATCGGACATTCTGTATCATGCTGACGGTACCGTGAAAGGCATCCAGACCGGTGACATGGGCATTGGTAAAGATGGCGAACCAACGCATAACTTTACCCCGGGTTATGAACTGCATGCCAAATACACCATTTTTGCTGAAGGTTGTCGTGGCCACCTCGGTAAACGTCTGATCGAACAGTTCAACCTGGCCAAAGATGCAGATCCACAGCATTACGGTATCGGGATCAAAGAACTGTGGGAAATTGATCCGGCCAAGCACAAAGCGGGTCTGGTGATGCATGGTGCCGGCTGGCCACTCAATGAAACCGGCTCGAGTGGCGGCTGGTGGTTATACCATGCTGAAAATAATCAGGTGACTTTGGGCATGATCGTGGATCTGTCCTACACCAATCCGCATATGTATCCATTTATGGAAATGCAGCGCTGGAAAACCCATCCTCTGATTAAACAATATCTGGAAGGCGGCAAGCGTATTTCTTATGGCGCACGTGCCGTGACCAAAGGTGGCTTTAACTCACTGCCTAAATTTACCTTCCCGGGTGGCTCTTTAATTGGTGATGATGCAGGTTTCCTGAACTTTGCCAAAATCAAAGGTTCACATACGGCAATGAAGTCCGGCATGCTCTGCGGCGAAGCGGTATTTGAAGCGATTGCGGCTGGTGTGGAAAAAGGCGGTGATCTGGCGGTTGCGCGTGTAGTTGAAGGCGAAGATTTCTTTGTCAAAGAACTGACCGCCTATAAAGACAAGTTTGATGCAAGCTGGCTGAAAGAAGAGTTATATAACTCACGTAACTTTGGCCCGGCAATGCATAAATTCGGTCAATGGATCGGTGGTGCATTTAACTTCATTGATCAGAACGTGTTTAAAGTACCGTTTACCCTACATGATCTGGTACAAGACCATGCGGCACTGAAAACTCAGGCGGCTGAAACGTTTAAACCGAACTATCCTAAACCGGATGGCAAGCTGACCTTTGACCGTCTGTCTTCAGTATTTGTATCCAATACCGTACATGAAGAAAACCAGCCTGCGCATTTAAAGCTGACTGATGCTTCGATTCCGGTGGAAGTGAACTTACCGAAATGGGATGAGCCGGCACAGCGTTACTGCCCGGCAGGTGTATACGAAATCATGGAAAATAATGACGGTTCCAAGCGTTTCCAGATCAATGCAGCCAACTGTGTGCACTGCAAGACCTGTGATATTAAAGATCCGTCTCAGAACATCACCTGGGTAACACCGGAAGGTGGCGGTGGTCCAAACTATCCAAATATGTAATTTGGATAGTTCTTGTGAATTAAAAAAATATATCTATTTCTCTGATTCACTTACCCAATCTTGAAGCAGTTCGTACTAACTCTTCACTTTAATTTTTTAGGTAATCCCAGTTCTCTCGAGAGCTGGGATTAATAAATTTTAAAGTAAATCAAAATAAGCCTGTATCACTCTATCTATTGAAATGAGATAGGAAAATAATCTGGTTTATGTCGTGCTGAAAAAATGGCTGACCCGAAGCCGGATCAGCCATTTTAAAATCAGACCTGAACGACTAAAATTTGAGTCATTCAGGGAATTGATTTATTTTGCGACAAACTTGGCACGCGCAGCATGCAGTTTTTTATAGCTATCAATCAGGCGTAAATGACGATCCAGACCTTCAAGCTTCATGCTGGTTTCAGTCAGGCCATGGAAACGAAGCGTGCCTTCAACTGAAGCCATAACCGCATCCATACGTTCATCACCAAACATACGGCGGAAGTTGTGTGCATAATCTTCCAGCTCCATATCATCATCGAGCAATACTTCAAGCACGACATTCATGCATTGGTAGAACAGGCCACGTTCAACGGTATTGGTATTGAACTGCAAGAACTGCTCAACCAGATCCTTGGCTTCTTCAAATTGCTGTAAAGCGATATAAATCAAGAGTTTTAGCTCAAGAATAGTGAGCTGTCCCCATTCAGTATTTTCATCGAATTCAACCCCGATCAGGGTTTTGATTTCGGTATAATCATCCAGTTCGCATTCTTCCAGACGCTCTACCAGTGCTTCAAGCTGTTCTTCATCAAGACGATGCAGGTTCAAGATATCTTCGCGGAATGCCAGAGCCTTGTTGGTATTGTCCCAGATCAGATCTTCAACCAGATAGATTTCAGAATAGCCTGGCACCAGAATCCGACAAGCTGTTGCGCCGAGATGCTGATAAACCGCCATATAGACTTCATGACCGAGCTCTTCCAGAATGCCGAATAAAGCTGCAGCTTCATCTGCATTGGAGTTTTGGCCATTATTGGTAAAATCCCATTCCACGAATTCATGATCTGCTTTGGCACTAAAGAAACGCCAAGACACCACACCACTCGAATCGATAAAGTGTTCGACATAGTTGTTTGGTTCAGTCACGGCATTTGAACTAAAGGTTGGTTTTGGCAGGTCATTCAGACCTTCAAAGCTACGACCTTGCAACAATTCAGTCAGGCTGCGTTCAAGTGCCACTTCAAAGTTTGGATGCGCACCAAAAGAGGCAAACACACCGCCAGTGCGCGGGTTCATCAAGGTCACACACATTACCGGGAATTGGCCGCCTAATGAAGCATCTTTGACCAGCACCGGGAAGCCCTGTTCCTCTAAACCTTTAATGCCTTCCACGATTTTTGGATATTTTGCCAGCACCTGTTCAGGCACATCCGGTAAAGCCAGTTCACCTTCAATAATTTCACGCTTGACTGCACGTTCAAAGATTTCTGACAGGCATTGCACCTGAGCTTCAGGCAAGGTATTCCCTGCACTCATGCCGTTACTTAAGTAAAGGTTTTCAATCAGATTTGATGGGAAATAAACAGTTTCACCATCAGAGTGCCGTACAAATGGCAGTGAACAAATGCCGCGTTCGGTGTTGCCCGAGTTGGTGTCATAAAGATGAGTACCTAAAAGTTCATCTTCAGGATCATAAATTTCAAGCGTGTATTCGTCTAAGACTTCCTGTGGAAGTTCGCCATTTGGACCCGGCTTAAACCATTTTTCATCTGGATAATGTACAAATTCTGCATTGGCAATGTCTTCACCCCAGAACTGGTCGTTATAAAAGAAGTTACAGTTCAGACGCTCGATGAACTCGCCCAGTGCAGATGCCAGCGCACTTTCCTTGGTTGACCCTTTACCATTGGTAAAGCACATTGGCGACTGTGCATCACGAATATGCAATGACCATACATTTGGTACGATGTTGCGCCATGATGCGATTTCAATCTTCATGCCCAGACCGGCCAGAATGGCAGACATATTGGCAATGGTTTCTTCCAAAGGCAGATCTTTGCCCGGAATGAAGGTGCTGTTTGCCGAGGCCAGACTTGGCATTAACAAGGCTTGCGCATCGGCATCAATGCTTTCGACTTCTTCAATCACAAACTCAGGGCCAGTCTGGATCACTTTCTTGACCGTACAACGGTCAATCGAACGTAAAATGCCCTGGCGGTCTTTTTCTGAAATATCAGCTGGCAGTTCAACCTGAATTTTAAAAATCTGTTTATAACGGTTTTCAGGATCGACAATATTGTTTTGTGACAGGCGAATATTTTCGGTCGGAATATCACGTGCTGCACAATATACTTTGACAAAGTAAGCTGCACAAAGTGCCGATGAGGCCAGAAAATAATCGAATGGACCGGGTGCAGAACCATCGCCTTTGTAACGAATCGGTTGATCGGCAATCACCGTGAAGTCATCAAATTTGGCTTCTTGGCGCAGATTGTCGAGATAATTGACCTTGATTTCCATGTGGACACCTAAATGTTCTTATGTGCCGCCATGGACAAATAAGATGCTGAATCTGAATGTACAAGCCGAATCACGCAGGAGAACTTGACTTAAAAATAAATCAGGGTAATAACGTAGTCATGAGACTACGGCGAACCCTTTAAGAATGGGCGCTATTATAGAGTCATTTGATGAAATTGATAACGTTTGTGAGTTTTTCCGCGATATTTTCTATAAAGCTAAGAAATAGGAACAACATGAATCAACACATTTAAAATTTGTGACGATCCATGTGTTGCTTTTAATATCGAATGAGCGCTTCTGATGTAGCTTTAAAATATGTATAGACAGATTAACAATAATTTCATCTTCTAAGCTTTAAGGCCTTAAAAATCATAGCTTAAACCGAATAAAGCCAGATTTCGCTGCTTGTCACCGTAGCGGTCATAGCCCCCCAGCAGATATTCGCCTGACACACTTAATTGAGGCAAGATTGCATAACTCAGTCCAGCAGACGCATAACGGAAGGCATGCTGTTTTTGGGTATCGCCCAGTTCTCCACCTTCATATTTGCCTTCATCATTAAAATAGCTACCTGCAGCAGTCAGACTGGCATTCACACGATCATTCAATTGATGGTTCAGATTCAGCGTATAAAAGGTATCGCCCTGATTGGCATAGGCCACATCATAAAGATAGGTCGATACGCTCGCGCCAATACTGGTTTTTTCATCCAGCATACGGCTGACATTTAAACCCAACTCATTACCGGTGGTGTTTTCGCCCCCTGGATAATAGTAGGTGGCATTCCAGAAATCCCAATCATAATGTTCCGAGCTGTGCGTATAACCGACCAGAAAATCATGCTCGAATTTATCGGTGCTATGCCCTTTGCGTCCTTGCACCTCAGCATAGGAATAACCCAATGTAGAACCCCAATAGCCCACATAAAAGTTGCCATAGGCCAAATTCAACCCTGCTTGTAGTGCAATATTATCGTCTTCCGGTGCATTGCTTAAACCACGTGATACATATTTAGACACCACGCTCAGGTTGCCACTTGCTTGTATTTGAGTATTTTGAACGTCATTTGCAAAACTACAAATACTGGAAAATGTGACACAGCCGAAGAGCAAGGTTTGATTTAAGATTCTCATAAAATATAAAATTCTTTTTAGGTAAATAAAAGGGCTGAACACATGATGCAGCCCTACTTAAAGATTGATTAATATCAAAATATACAGCTTATTTTAACGCATAATTAATATAAGTTTATGCCTATTTCCACCTGTAAAATAGAAATTTCAAGCTTGGCTTGAGACTCGAGCTGCCTGATAAAACGGCGCAGTCGATGCAGCTAAAGCCGGATTTCCCCGAATATGATCTGCCAGTTTCTCGGCCATCATGATGGTGGTGGCATTCAAATTTCCGGTAATAATTAAGGGCATGATGGAAGCATCAATGACTCTGAGACCCTGCATTTCATGTACCCGGCCATAACCGTCCACAACTGCCATATCATCCTCGCCCATTTTACAGCTAGAAGATGGGTGATATGCGGTTTCAGCATGATTACGCACAAACTCGTCAATCTGGGTATCTGTCTGTACAGCTTGACCCGGACTGATTTCTTCACCCCGATAAGGATCAAGTGCTGGCTGGTGCATAATTTCCCGGGTAATCCGGATGGCATCCCGGAATTCGCGCCAATCCTGCTCGGTACTCATATAGTTAAATAAAATACTTGGATGCTCAAACGGATCTTTGGATTTGAGTTGTATACGCCCGCGGGAGGGTGAACGCATCGAACCGACATGCGCCTGAAAACCATGCTCATGAATGGCATTGGTTCCATTATAGTTAATTGCAATCGGCAGGAAATGATACTGGATATTGGGCCAGTCGAACTCGTCGGAGGAGCGGATAAAGCCGCCTGCTTCAAACTGATTACTGGCGCCAATACCTGTGCCTAGAAATAACCATTCAGCACCAATCATCGGCTGGTTATACCACTTTAAGGCGGGATAGAGACTGACCGGTTTTTTACACTGGTATTGCAGGTACATTTCCAGATGATCCTGCAAGTTTTCGCCCACACCCGGCAAGTCCTGAACGACTGTAATGTCCAGACTTTTTAATAATGCGGCAGGACCCACACCTGAACGCTGCAAAATTTGCGGGGAAGCAATCGTCCCAGCACACAGCAGAACTTCTTTATCGGCAAAGACCTGAATGGGTTGTAAGGCATTTTGCCCTTCAAAATATTCCACGCCAATCGCCTGCTTCTGGCTAAACAAAATTCTATTGGTCATGGCATGGGTAATAATGGTGAGATTATCGCGCCCTTTGGCCATATCCAGATAACCGCGCGCAGTACTGGAACGACGACCTTTTGGCGTCACGGTACGATCCATCGGGCCAAAGCCTTCCTGCTGATAGCCATTTAAATCATCTGTTCGTGGATAACCTGCCTGTACACCGGCCTCGATCATGGCATGAAACAGTTCATTATTATCATTTTTTGGTGTTGCGACTGAAACCGGCCCGGCATCGCCATGGTAGTCATTGCCACCAATATCACGCGTTTCAGCCTTTTTATAATAGGGCAGACATTCTGCATAGCTCCAGTGTTCCAGACCTTTCAAGCTGGCCCACTGTTCCAGATCCATGGCATTGCCGCGGATATAACACATGCCATTAATCAGCGATGAGCCACCAAGGCCTTTACCACGTCCGCATTCCATGCGGCGATTATTCATATGTGGTTCAGGATCGGTCAGATAGGCCCAGTTATAACGGCGTCCCTGTAAAGGATAAGCCAAGGCTGCCGGCATCTGGGTTCTAAAATCCAGACGATAATCCGGCCCGCCCGCCTCTAATAGCAAGACTTTGGTATCCGGATCCTCAGTCAATCGAGCAGCCAGCACATTTCCGGCCGAGCCTGCCCCGATAATAATATAATCGTAATTCATCAAGCGGAGACCTCCTTATGCGCTAAACACGGACTGGAATGGGCTCAATTCCACCTGAACCGATTTGGTCTGGGTATATTGCTGCAAGGTCATAATTCCGTTTTCACGCCCTACGCCCGAGTGTTTATAACCACCGACCGGCATTTCCGCTGGAGATTCGCCCCAGGTATTAATCCAGCAAATTCCGGCTTCAATCTGGTGAATGATACGATGCGCACGGGCAAGGTCAGGCGTGACAACACCCGCAGCCAGTCCGTACTCGGTCGCATTGGCACGGCGAATGACTTCCTCTTCAGAGTCATAGCTTAAAATGCTCATGACAGGCCCAAAGATCTCATGCTGGACGATACTCATATCATCCCGGCAGTCACTAAATACCGTGGGCAAGACGTAGGCACCTTTGGCCAAATCACCTTGTGTGGCACGGCCACCACCACAAAGTAATCGTGCCCCTTCGATTTTGCCCTGCTCGATAAATTTCAGTACTTTCTGCATATGCGCAAAACTAGAGACTGGCCCAAAATTGGTTTCCGGATCGAGCGGATCGCCTATACGGATATGAGGAATACGCTGCAAGATTTTTTCTTCAAAAGCCGCTTTTAAGGTATAGGGAATGAATACCCGGGTGCCGTTGGTACAGACCTGACCTGAGCTGTAAAAATTGGCCATCATGGCAATGTCAGCGGCAAGATCAAGATCGGCATCTTCACAGATAATCAGGGGAGATTTCCCACCGAGTTCCATGGTGACTTCTTTCAGGCTGGAATCTGCTGCTTGTGCCATGACTTTTTTGCCCGTCGCAACACCACCAGTAAACGACACTTTGGCAATATCCTGATGCGCAGTTAAGTAACCCCCAATTTCGCCACTACCCGTCACGACATTAAACACACCATGCGGTACACCGGCTTCGGTATAAATCTCCGCCAGTTTGAGTGCGGTTAAAGGTGTTGTTTCACTGGCTTTGAAAATCATGGCATTGCCTGCTGCCAGTGCAGGTGCAGATTTCCATAGGGCAATCTGAATCGGATAGTTCCAGGCGCCAATGCCGGCCACAACACCCAAAGGTTCACGACGGGTATAAATAAATGAAGTCTCTCTCAGCGGAATTTGCTGTCCTTCGAGCGCAGGCAAGATTCCGGCATAATATTCGAGTACATCTGCACCAGTGGCAATATCTACTGTAGAGGTTTCGCTAAAGGCTTTGCCACTGTCGAGACTTTCAATACGCGCCAGTTCATCATTACGTTCGCGCAAAATAGCAACGGCTTTATTTAAAATCCGGGAGCGCTCGATTGCTGTCATTGCCGCCCAGACTTTCTGGCCTTTTTGCGCAGATTCTACAGCGCGATCGATATCTTCTTTGCTACAGATCTGGATTTCAGCCAGAACCTCGCCAGTCGCAGGGTTGATACTTTCAAATGTCTGATTAGATGTCGCATCGACATATTGTCCGTGGATATAAGGACGCTGTAGCTTATATGTAGTCAATGTAATTCCCTCGCCTATTGGTGTGATTTCAATTGCTGCTGGATAAACTGGCTACACAGTTCGATCGACATCGCCGGATCAATTTCGCCACTGATCAGTGCGCCGCGTAACCAGAATCCGTCGATCAGTGCAGCCAGTCCTTGAGCCGCTGTTTCTGCTTCTGATTGGGACAGCACTTTCATAAATTCGTACTTAAGATTGGAATGTAAACGGTAGTGATTGACCTGTTGCAACCGGTGTAATTCAGGCTGATGTAAACTACTGGCCCAAAATGCCAGCCAGACTTTCATAGCGGCCTTATTGGTTTGAGGTGCAGCAAAATTACCCCGTACAATGGCAAGCAAACGTTGCTCAGGTGTGGCATCCACCTGGGTCTGCATCTCTGCCACGGTTTTACCTAACTGCTGCAATAAATAACGCATTGTTGCTTCAATGAGGCCATTTTTCCCGCCAAAATAATGGCTTATGATGCCGGTCGAAACACCGGCACGTTGTGCAATCTGGCTGATTGAGGTTTCTGCAAAACCTAGTTCATTTACAGCAGCTAGGGTCGCGTCAATAAGCTGTTGACGGCGGATCGGTTGCATACCAACTTTTGGCATAAGACTAACCTGAATAACGAATCTATAAATCGGACTCATGCTGCAATAGCAGAATGAGGTAACATTAAAAAACGTTTTTTTAATTGAACGATCAATTAATAAAAATTATAGTGCCTAGCAACCTCAGATGTACAGCGCAGTTTGTTTTGGATTTGCAAATGTTTGTAATTGATTCGGCTTTGACTCTTTAAGTGTCGAACCCTGTGTCAAATCGAACTGCGCTGTAAATCACATGACAATAAAACTACGGTCACAGATTTATGCAAAAGAAAACTGAACAAGTGCAGGATAGTCTGAATAAAGTGGTGTTTTATGTTTCAGCAACACTTATTCTGCTTTTTTCTCTCGTCACGATTTTATTCAATCAACAGGCCAATCTGGTCATCACCAATATTCTGAACTGGGTCAGTCGTACATTTAGCTGGTATTACCTGCTGGCTGCCACTTTGTATCTGGTGTTTATTATTTTTATTGCCTGTTCACGTTATGGGGAAATTAAATTAGGGCCTAAACATTCCAAGCCTGAATTTAGTTTATTAAGCTGGTCAGCCATGTTGTTTTCTGCCGGAATCGGGATTGACCTGATGTTCTTCTCGGTGGCGGAACCTCTCTCGCATTATATGAATCCACCCGTCGGTGAAGGCCAGACTTTCGAGGCGGCTCGCCAGTCCATGGTCTGGACCCTGTTCCACTATGGTTTAACTGGCTGGAGCATGTATGCACTGATAGGTGTGGCCCTGGGCTATTTCAGTTATCGTTATAACCTGCCACTGACCATCCGTTCAGCACTCTATCCGATTTTTGGTAAAAAGATTCATGGTCCGATTGGGCATACGGTCGATACTGCGGCAGTACTCGGCACGATTTTCGGTATTGCGACCACCTGCGGTATTGGTGTGGTCCAGCTCAATTACGGCCTGCATGTGCTGTTTGATTTACCGGAAAACCTGTGGGTACAGACCGGATTAATCGCAGTCGCGGTGATTATTACCATTATTTCTGTTGCATCCGGTGTCAATAAAGGCATCCGCGTCCTTTCAGAAATTAATATTTATGTCTCGATTGGCCTGTTACTGTTTATTTTAATGATGGGCAATACCGAATTCTTGCTGGCCGCCCTGATTCAGAACTTTGGTGACTATATCAGTCAGTTTCCAAAGCTGTCCTTAACCAGTTTTCCATTTGAGCAACCTAAAGAATGGATGAATAGCTGGACTTTGTTCTTCTGGGCCTGGTGGATTGCCTGGTCTCCTTTTGTCGGGCTGTTTCTGGCGCGTATTTCACGTGGACGAACCATCCGTGAGTTTGTCGCCGGCACCTTGATTATTCCCCTATTATTTACCCTGACCTGGTTATCTATTTTTGGTAATAGTGCACTCCATAGCGTCATGTTTGATGGCAATACTCAACTGGCGACCACAGTCCTGGAAAATCCGGCACATGGTTTCTATGACTTGCTGGCGCAATATCCTGGCTTTAGCTTTATCGCAGGGATCGCGACCATTACCGGTTTGTTGTTCTATGTCACTTCTGCGGATTCTGGCGCTTTGGTACTGGGGAATTTCACCACTAAATTTACCAATATCGAGCATGATTCACCGCGCTGGCTGAGTATTTTCTGGGCCATTGCGATTGGCTTGCTGACTTTGGCGATGCTGATGGCCAACGGTGTTACAGCCTTGCAAAACACCACCATTATTATGGGACTGCCTTTTAGCTTTGTGATTTTCTTTGTCATGGCGGGCCTGTATAAATCCCTGCGTCTGGAAGATTTCCGTCAGGCCAGTACCAGTATGAATGCGGCACCTGTGGTCGGAAACGTGGACATCTTTAACTGGAAAAAACGGCTGAGTCGGGTGATGTTACATCCAAGCCTGCCCCAGACCCGAAGCATGCTAAATGAGGTGTGCAAACCGGCTATTGAGGCTGTTGCAGCCGAACTCATCACTAAAGGTGTGCATGTTGATGTACAGGAAAAACCGGTAGAGGATGAACCGGAACTCTATCATCTGGATCTGATTATTCAGCTCGATGAAGAAGAAAATTTTGTTTATGAAATCTGGCCGGTGCGTTATGACACCCCAAACTTCAGTTCGCGCGGGAAACGTGCCAAACGTTATTACTATCGTCTGGAAAGCTATCTGTTTGAAGGTTCGCAAGGCAATGATCTGGTCGGTTATAGCAAGGAACAGGTCATTAACGACATTCTGGATAAATATGAACGTCATATGATGTATCTGCATATTAACCGTATCAGTCCGGGTACACGCCCGCTGTTTCCAGACCGTGAAAATTAATACCGTCCAAGGCCCTAGAAGGAATCGATAATGTCAGAAAGCTTACATGCCTTTGCCCTGTTCTTCTCTTTACTCAATCCATTTTTGATGAGTATTTATATGCTCGGAATTATCCGTAATTCCGAAGCCAAAGTCTTTAACATGGCATTGATTCAGGGCAGCCTGATCAGCTTTATCGTCTTTATTATTTTTGCCAAGACCGGTGAAGCCTTTTTTCAGGAAGTACTGCATGTCCGTTTTGAATCTTTCCAGATTTTTGGCGGTATCATTTTTCTGGTGATTGGTTATCGCTATGTCTTTGAAGGCGCCGATACCATTGGCGTGATGCGTGGGGCGCCTCATCATCTGGCAGGCACCATTGCCATGCCATTTATGATTGGCCCGGGCACCATTTCAGCGGCGGTGATTACCGGAATTCAGCTCAGTTTATGGCAAACGATGCTGGTGATTTTTCTTACCCTGTTTTTGACCTGTAGCCTGCTGATTTTAATGAAATACCTGCATGATCATTTGCAGCATAAATATTCCAACTATATAGATTTATATGTGGATATTGTTGGCCGTGTTGCTGCGCTGCTGATTGGTACCATTGCGATCGACATGATCGTCACGGGCGTCAATGGAATTATCCAGGGATAATCAAGAAGCACTTCTGATATTAAATTGACCAATGAAAAGAGCGGGTTAATCCCCGCTCTTTTTTTGCTATTAAAGCCTAACTTTTAAAACTTGAAAGATACGCCAGCATAAGTCGAGAATCCTTCTCCCGGCGAAGATCGGGCTACATCATCACCTTGATCGTTATAGCCTGGAATCACGACCGCAGCATATTTTTCATCGGTAATATTCTTGAAGTTGATCCAGGTTTTCCAGGACTGATGTTCAGGTGCATAACCCAGATCAATGCCCCAGATCTGGTAATCATCACTAAAGCGGCTATTGGCATAATCATGCGCCATTCTAGAGGCATATTCGGTATTCAGGCCAATATAAAAACCATTATGCATGGCATAACTGAGCTGTGCCTGATACAAATGTTTTGGAATCCCGGGCAACTGGTTTTCGCCAAATAGCGGATCATTTTTATATTGGAAATCACTCAGTGTATAGGCCTGTTGCAAGCGCAACTCACCGTGTTGAAATTCGCGTAGAGGTGTATCTAAACTGAGTTCGACGCCTTGATGAATGGTTGGCGTGGCATTTGCTTCTACACCAATTCTATCTTCTGAAGGGTCAGCATTATTTCCATAATCCTTAATCATTTCAGACGTTAAAAGTTCATTTTTAACTTTAGAATAATAATAGCTTAGCGCCCAGTCACCAAAGCCTGATTGGCCACGTCCACCCACTTCAAAACTATTTGCAGTCTGGGTTTTTAAATGAATCGGAGCACGTACCCGACCTGAGGCAACCCCTTCATCAAAATAATAGGGGGATGACCATGCCATCGCCCAAGGATGAGCCGGTTCAATGCTGCGGCTTAAATTGGCAAACCACTGCACAGACTCATTCGGTTGATAAGTCATCCCGAGACGTGGGGCAAAATCCCACTCATACTGATTGATCTTAGAACTGGCAACTGGATAAGTCACTTCACTTTCACGATGGGCATAGACTGCTGCAAGCCCCAGATCTAGGGAGAGCTGGTCATTGAGCGCCGTCTGCTGATCAAATTGCAATACATTGTCTGAACCACGATAGGTATAACGGCGTGTGACCGTATCTGCCGGATATGTTTGATTACCAATTTCTGTATTAAATCTTAAAGTTTCCGTTACACCACTGTTTGGACGATGGGTGGTACTGCGTAAGGCAATACGCCCCTGATGTTCCAGACCTAACAATTGATAGGGCTTTTCATACTGAATACGTGCAGTAATATCTTCATAATCGACATTGGTACGATAGCGACTTTCACGTAAGTCTAACGGATAATGATGATATGCCAGACTAGCAGTCAATTTTGCATCATCCTGTAAATTCCAGGTGGTGGTGTTGGCGAGCCAGGTACTGCCCGACTGGATACGTTTGGCATCAATTCCTACAAAATTAGGATCAGCTACTTTAGGATTGTTTTTTAATTGTTCTTGCCTAATACGCCCCGGTGTCAGATGTTTGCTCTCACGGTAACGGGCATAAAAACGGGTTTCAATGTCCGGGCTAATCTGGTAGCCGAGATTAAAAGCTAGGCCTTTGCCATCACCTTTGGCATGATCCTGAATTCCGTCAAACTGGTTACCCGTTAGTGCCAGATAATAATCCAGCTGATCCAGTTTACGGCCGGTACTGAACTGATATTTTTGATAACCATGACTGCCTGCCTCATACTTCAGTTCAGAACCATTCTGCTCGGCACCAGTCTTGCTTTTATAGTTAATCGCTCCGCCTAGCGCCAGCGCCCCCTGTTTAAAACCGTTTGCACCGCGATAGACGCCGACATGATCAATCCACCAAGGCTCTAGTAATTCATAAGCGGTGCCGCCCGGCCCGGTAAATGGAATGTCATCAATCAGCACAAAGGTACCAGAGGCATGCGCACCTGATGTCCGGTTAATACCCGAGCCACGGATAGACACTTTGGCGCCTTCATTGCCCGGGGATTGAGCATAGATACCGGGTTGCAGACGAAATACATCGGCATTATTTGCAATATGTTGATGTTCAAGCTGCTGGGCTGAAATAAAATTGGTTCCACCTGAGGTTTGCGCAAGCTCGGTCTGGTATTGCTGCTGCGGATCTGTCTGTTCAGCACTGACCACGATGGTGTTGAGTTGTTGCACAGGATGCTGGCTGCGAGATGTTTCAGCATAGACAGCACTGGAAAGAACTGAAAGGATCATCAAGCTTAGCGGTTTTTTGTTCAGCGGAATTGTTCTCGTGCTCATATCGGGTTTATACAATCCTGTATACATGATCCTAATCCTAGAGGGATTCTGGTTTTAAAAATTATGCTGTAGCATAAATGAACAATGCCGAATCAAGGCATTATTTTCTGCCAAAAAACTGACTGATCAGCGTATATTTTTTGATGTAATTTTGGTATTTTTTGATTATACAACTTGCAAGATAGCTACCACATCCTCACAAGTTCCAAGAACTTAATAATTAAGTATTTGATATTAAATAATATGCTATTTAATTCTGCACACATGTATTTCCAGTTGGCATAATGTAATACTGCGTTAAATTCATAGTGGACTAAACCAGTTACTTCATATTCAAAGCTCACTGAAATTGAGTAGCATATCGATTTGAATTAGCTCATAGCATCGTCTTGGATCGAGCCCACAGTCGTTTATATATTTTGAGAAAATTACTGAGCACTGGGTCTTGGATCTGGGCTAAAGGATAAATTTTGGATCAGACTCAACCTGACTCATATTCAAAAATTATTCACTCATTGAGCAGAAAAAGGGTGAAAACCGCGTGAACATAAAGTGATGCAAACAGCAACTGTTTCATTAAAACCTGCACATAGAATAAGCAGATATTTGGACTGAATAATATGCCAAACATTCCCGAACTTGCTGCTGACAATTCAAAAAATATAATTGAATAGCCTATTAAAGAGCTTTATTTTGTAAAATATAGGGAAAAGACCAAGAGTAATAAGATAAACAGAATCGCGGTGCAGCATTTCCAGAATGTCAGGGGATGACGCTCAATCACAGGACGTGAAACAGATTTTTTTAATTCAAGATCAGGCTGTTTCAAGTCATAGATAAATGCTGAAAGTGCCTCATAACGTTGCTCTGGACGAATTGACAGTGCTTTTTTAAAAATCGCATCCAAACCCTTGGGCAAATCCGGACGATATTCAGACAGTGAATGATAGCGTACCTTTTTTAATTTTTTTTCGGTCTTGCAGCGCGCCAGCTCTGTCCCATAAGGCAATTGCCGGGTCAATAAATAATAGCTCATCACTGCCAGTGAAAACTGATCTGATTTTACCGAGGGTGAGCGCCCTATAAAATACTCTGGTGCCATAAATGCCAACGTTCCCAAAGGCACATCTGCATGTTTAGGATTCAGTTCGACCAGCCCTCTAACTGCCGTCGATCCATAATCAATCAGTTTTACTTTCAAAGCATCAATCGGTTCAAGCAGCATGACATTTTCTGGCCGTACATCCTGATGCAGCATTTCAAGTCGATGCATGGCATTCAGTGCTTTGGCCACCTGTTCAATAATCGGAATCAGTTGTTTTAAACTTAAAGCAGTTTTTTGACGATGTAGCCATCGGTTTAAGCTTTCCCCTTGCAAGTATTCATAACTTTGAAATAAAAACTTTTTACTGCCTGTATGCGGATAGTAGTGCATCAGGTTTTCATGTTTTAAACGCTTGGATACCCAGTCTTCCAGCTGGAATTGTTCCACTGCTTTCAGGTCATCCTGCAAATCGACAGACAAGGTTTTAATGACCAGCTGAGCTTGTGTGGCTGCATCCTGCGCCAAATAAAGGCTACTGCGATGATTTTGGTGCAGGATTTTATGAATGCGATAACCTTCAAACAAATCACCATGACTGAGTTGCTGTGGAAATAAAATATTTTCCTGAATCTGAAAGCTTTTCTCTTGAGCTAATGCATCAATTCGGATGATTTGAATGGTGAGATTGTCATCGCTGCCGCGCTTTAAGGCCAGTTCGACGATAGATTGGGCAATAGTATCCAGATTTTGTTTTTGCTGCAGCATATCCGAGATCTGCTGTATATCGATAAATTCATAGACACCATCGGTCATCAAGAGAAACAAATCATCTTCACATAATTCAAGTTGTTGATAATCGACTTCAATCCGATGATCTACACCTAAAGCACGACTTAAATAATGCTCGGTTGAAGATAAACGAACCCGATGATCAATGGTCAGCTGTTCAATGCTTTGGGCTTGAATGCGATAAACACGGCCATCACCTGCATGAAAAATATGTGCCCTGTTTTGTTTCAAAATCAGTGCACTCAAGGTGCAGACATAACCATGATCTTTATCAAAACGTCCCTGACTCTGTTGGGTTTGCGCATACAGCCAAGAGTTGGTCGCACGAATCACCCGAGCAGCTGAAGTTTGGGTACTCCATGCATCCGAAGTTGAATAATAATCGGATAAAAAACTACTGACCGCCGTTTCTGCCGCAATATGGCTGACATTGCTGCTGCTAATCCCGTCTGCAATGGCACAGGCAATACCTTTGCTGCTCAGCGCATGGCCTTCAGGAATATAAATGCCATAAAAATCCTGATTTTGTGCTTTGATTCCGGCGGAAGAATATTGTCCGATACTGATTTTTAATTTTTTATTCATTGTAGACACTCGAAAAGGGATCGAATCGATCCCTTCAATTTCAAGACATAAATATCATGCTCAAATTAAAATTCTTTTTTATCACCTGTACGGACATGCGTGGTATACAGCGCCAGACCAGTTAAAGCTAAACCACCAACCAAGTTACCCAGCACTACCGGTAATTCATTCCACAAGAAATAGTCTGTAATCGAGAAATCACCGCCCATCATCATGGCAAATGGGAACAGGAACATATTCACGACAGAATGCTCAAATCCCATGGCAAAGAACAGCATGATCGGCATCCACATGGCAATGAATTTTCCACTTACAGTTGTTGACATCATGGCGCCAATCACACCAAGTGACACCATCCAGTTACACAGCATGCCGCGTATAAAGATGGTCATCCAGCCAGCAAAGCCATATTCGGCATAACCCAAAGTCCGGTCTTCACCAATATGAGCAATTTTTACGCCGACTTCGTTTGGTTCAGCTGCGAAACCCATGGTATAGACCGCCGCCATCAAGATTGCGACGGTTAAACATCCAATAAAATTGCCTAAAAACACCAGCCCCCAGTTTTTTAAAATACGCGCCCATGTCACCCCTGGACGTTTGTCTAGCCAGGCCAAAGGAGTCAATACAAATACCCCGGTCAGCAGGTCATAGCCCAATAGATATAACATGCAAAACCCGACTGGAAATAACAGTGCACCGATCAGTGGCACCCCTGTCTGTACAGCAATCGTCACCGCAAATACTGCTGCCAGCGCCAGAATCGCACCGGCCATAAATGCACGAATTACAACATCACGTGTGGCCATATGCAGTTTTGCTTCACCAGCATCGACTACTTTTTTTGCAAACTCTGCAGGAGCAAGATAAGCCATAGTTTTATCCCCTTTATATAAAAATTTCTTGCCTGTTATTAAATAAAAAGACGCCTAAGGTCTATTTCAACCCTAGGCGTCTTTGCCTTGCATTATTTAAGCAGATCAATCGTGTCATGGCGCCGTTGCCATATTTACTAAATAGATCAGCAAATAACGTGCCATATTTTTAAATGTAATTGGCTTTGTTGCACCAACCTACAATTGAAGGCTTATCCAGCAATATAATTTCTGAATGAGCAAGCCTAAAATTTAATCCTCCCCAACCCTCCTTTGCTAAAGAAGGGCTGGAGAGCTTTATCCGATTAGCCTACTTTCCTTAATGCAAAATCCCGACCAAAAAGCAGTTTGCTGCGGATATTACTAATCGGTGTCTGGTCTGCAATCAGTTCTGCATACCAAGCCCCATCTTCAGTATCGCCAAATAGCACAGCACCAATGACTTTGTCCTGCTGGATAATGATCCGTTTATAGATCTGACGCTTTTCATCATTTAGCACGATATCTTCAAAATCATCCTGAGGTTCGAAATTTCCGGCTGAGAAGACATCACATCCGCTAACCTTGAGTTGGGTCGGAACAGGTGGTGCCTTAAAGGTCAGTCGGCCATGTTCAGCCAGATGTGTCGCACAGATAAAGGCCTGCCCCCAGAGTGGCTCAACCAGTCCAAAGGTCTGGCCACGATGCTCAATACATTCCCCCACTGCATAAATACTCGGGTCATAGGTTTGCATGGTGTCATTCACCAGTACTCCGCGATTGCAGCGCAGGCCAGCCTGTTCAGCCAAGGTTTTATTCGGACGAATCCCGATGGCAAAAACCACCAAATCGGCATCCAGCATTGTCCCGTCTTTTAAACGCAGTTGAGTCACGTGACCATCAATACCGAGCAGCTCTTCGGTGTCGGCTTTGGTGATGATCTGGATACCTTTGTCTTCAATTGATTTTTTCAGCATTTGACTGGCTTTCATGTCCAGCTGACGATCCATAATACGGTCCATCAAGTGCAGCACAGTCACATTCATCCCCTGCTGCTTCAGTCCATAAGCTGCTTCCAGTCCGAGCAGGCCGCCCCCAATCACGACGGCGTTTTGTTTGGTTTTGCAGTAATCCAGCATGCGGTTAACATCCTGAATATCCCGGAAGCTAATCACGCCTTCAAGTTCAGTACCTGGAATTGGGGGTACGAAAGGTTTCGAACCGGTCGCGAGGATCAGACGATCATAAGCAACGACTTCGCCTTTTTCGGTATGAACCTGCTTACGTGAACGGTCGATAGAGATGGCAGCATCTCCAGCAATGAATCGAATGCCTTTTTCGGCATACCAGTCGGCTGAATGCAGCATAATTTCGGCAAAGCTTTTCTCACCAGACAATACCGGTGACAACATGATCCGGTTGTAATTACCCCATGGCTCTTCCCCAATCACGGTAATGTCATAACGATCTGGCGCCATATCCAGCAAGTCTTCCAGACAACGCATACCCGCTAGCCCATTCCCGACCAGTACCAGTTTTAAACGCTCTGTGTTTTGACCATTACTGGAAATATAGGTCTTTTGTGGAGTTGGACTCACCAGAACTTTGCCATTTTCAATTCGGGTTGGAAATACTAGTAATTTCTGCTCTTGTTCTTCCAGACAACGACCGGTCACCAGACTGAAATGCTGCTTGTAAATTGGGGATGCGACTACACGCTCACCTTGCAGATCACCCAGAATGCCACGTGCCATGACATTGGCCAGACTAAACGGATCCTGATTGCTAAGCGCATAAACCCGCTGTTCCTGACCCACGCGAAAAATTGCAATCTGCTGATCTTCAATCAGGGCTGCAACACCGGTATTCGGGGTGATCTCATCCAGATGACAGACTTCGTACCAGTACAGTTCGTTCATGTCTTTTAAAATTGTCATTTTCATTCTCCCTGACTGTGGTATTTAGGCTTCAACCACTGGAATACGGTTTAAATCACGTTCAGCTTCTGTCTTTGGACGAATCTGGCCACGTACAGGCGCAAACTGAATATGCGGGTCATTCTGCTCGGCTGTTTTGGCATTAATAAAGGTCTTAAAGCGTTTGCGCACTTCAGGATCTTCAATTGCGGTACGCCATTCATCCTGATAAGTGCCAATCACATGCTGCATACGGCTTTCCAGTTCAGCAGCAATACCGAGTGAATCATGCACAATGACATCTTTCAGATAGTCCAGCCCGCCTTCCATATTGTCACGCCATACGCTGGTGCGCTGCAGACGGTCTGCCGTCTGGATATAGAACATAAAGAAGCGGTCGATATATTTGATCAGTGTGGAAGTATCCAGATCCGAGGCGAGTAGTTCAGCATGGCGCGGTTTCATACCGCCATTGCCGCATACATACAGATTCCAGCCTTTTTCCGTGGCAATGACACCGACATCCTTGCTCTGTGCTTCTGCACATTCACGGGTACAGCCAGATACTGCCATTTTGGTTTTATGTGGTGAACGCAGGCCTTTATAACGGTTCTCCAGGAAAATCGCCAAGCCGACAGAATCATCGACTCCAAAACGGCACCAGGTACTGCCCACACAAGATTTCACGGTACGTAAGGATTTGCCGTAGGCATGTCCGGACTCGAAACCGGCATTGATCAGTTTTCCCCAGATTTCCGGTAATTGATGTACCTGCGCACCAAACATGTCAATCCGTTGTCCACCCGTGATTTTCGTATATAAGCCATAATCTTTGGCAATCTGACCGATGCTAATCAGGCCATCCGGGGTGATCTCGCCGCCTGCCACACGTGGCACAATCGAATAGGAACCATCTTTCTGGATATTGCCCAGATAATAGTCATTGCTGTCCTGCAAACCGGCATGACTTGGTTTCAGAACAAAATCATTCCAGCAGGATGCCAGAATATTGGCCACAGTCGGTTTGCAGATATCACAGCCCATCCCATGACCATGTTGCTGAATCAGGTCAGAGAAAGTCTTGATTTCATGCACGCGTACCAGGTGATACAGTTCCTGACGCGAATAGGCAAAATGTTCGCACAGGTGATTGTTCACCGTGACACCCTGACGCTGTAATTCGGATTTGAGAACCTGCGTCACCAGTGGCGCACAGCCACCGCACGCCGTTGCAGCCTGCGTGCATTTTTTCAGTGCACCCAATGAAGTTGCACCGCCATCAATGGCTGAACAGATATCAGCTTTGGAAACGTTATTACAGGAACAGATGGTCGCACTGTCAGGCAATAAATCGATGCCACTGCCACCCGATTTGGAAGTTGACTGATCAAAGCCTGGCATGATCAGGCTTTCCGGTTGCTCCGGCACAGCCAGACCATTCAGCATCATTTGTAGGAGATCGCTATACTCTTTGGCACAGCCCACCAGCACCGCGCCCAGCAGCTTGGTCCTGTCTGCTGACACCACGATTTTTTTATAAACCTGCGCGGCTTCATCAGCATAGAAATAGCTCAAGGCACCAGGTGACATGGCATGTGCGTCACCAATAGAAGCAACATCCACACCCATCAGTTTGAGCTTGGTGCTCATGTCGGCGCCAGCGAATGCATGACTCTCTTGGCCCAGTACATGTTTCGCTGCGATACGCGCCATGTCATAGCCTGGTGCAACCAGACCATAAATTTTATTGTCCCAAAGTGCACATTCACCAATGGCATAAATGTCCGGATGTGAGGTCTGGCAATAATCATTAATGATGATACCGCCTCGTTCACCGATGAGCAGACCGCTCTGCCGGGCCAGTTCATCACGTGGGCGAATGCCGGCAGAGAATAAAATGATGTCGGTTTCAAGGACTGAGCCATCGCCAAACTTTATTACATGCTGAGTGCTGTCACCATCTTCAATACTTGATGTGGCTTTCTGGGTATGAACCTTGACGCCTAAATCTTCGATTTTAGAACGCAATACCCGGCCACCCAGATCATCAATCTGCACCGCCATCAGACGCGGTGCAAATTCCACCACATGGGTGTCTAGATTCAGATCTCGTAATGCCTTCGCTGCTTCCAGTCCGAGCAAGCCGCCACCAATCACCACACCGGTTTTTGCATTCAGGCTGGCGGCACGAATCGCGTCCAGATCTTCAATAGTACGATAGACAAAACAGTTTTGACGCTCATTGCCCGGGATTGGCGGTATAAAGGCATAAGAGCCGGTGGCAAGAATCAACTTGTCAAAACTCAGCACATCACCGTGATTAGTCGTTACCGTTTTATTCAGCTGATCCATTTCAACTGCTTTGGTATTCAGTCGTAAATCAATGCCATAGGCATCGGCGAAATCACTACGGCATAGACTCAGATCCTTGACCGACTTGCCGCTGAAATATTCGGTCAAATGTACCCGGTCATAAGCCAAATGTGGCTCTTCTGCCAAAATGGTCAGCTCAATGTCATCACCGGCCTGTTCCAGTACAGATTCGATGAATTTATGCCCCACCATGCCATGCCCAATCATGAGAATTTTCATATCTGCGCTCCGACTATTGTTTTTTTAAAGACGATAAAAAGCCACATATCAGATCTAGTGGTTGATATGTCGACTGTTTGAATGGGTGGTAAATACCGTGCCCAGCTGTTTGAAATGCTGGATCAAAGGTTGAAATGCCCGTACGGTTTGTATTGCTGAACAACTGACCATGTCATTTATCCTGTGCTGAACGAAATATCAGTTGCACCCTTTTAAAGTGCAACTACGATCAGAACGGGCATCGTTGGCCGTTATTCGTATTGAAAGTCATCTTTGACAATTTGATAAATGCAGGAAGCATGCCAACTTTTTTAGCAACACAATGACTGATATCAGCCAGAAAATTGCAGGAAATGCTTTATTTTGATGATGGATGCCAAACTCCTGCACCAAATTGAACTCAAAATAACTCTTTGATGCACCAATATCATGGCATGTTTTTTGCATTATTCGTACTTGAATATTCCTTAGGCCTTACTTGAAAATATTCCATGTCTAAATTACGAATTGCTCTTATTGATGATGATCTGGAGCGCGCCCAATTCATCCAGGAATCGCTGCTGTTACATGATTTTCAGGTGGTGGCCTGTTTAATCCTGAATGATCTGAATATGGTGCATGTCAAAGGCATCCATGCAGATGTGATTCTGCTAAATATGGATCATCCACATCGGGATATTATTGAAAGCTGTGTCAGCCAATATGAACTTCCTACCGTACTGTTTACCCAAAACTCCAATAAAGACACCATCAAAAGTGCGATTGATGCCGGGATCACGGCTTATATTGTCGATGGTATTGATCCCAGCAAATTAGAAAGCATTCTGGAAATATCAATTGAACAGTTCCGCAAGCATAAAAAGCTGCTGAACGATTTAAAAGAAACCCAAGACAAGCTGATTGACCGTAAAGATATCGATAAAGCCAAAGCATTGCTGATCCAGCTGCATGCATTATCTGAAGAACAGGCCTTTGCCTTATTACGTAAAAATGCCATGAGTCACCGGATTACCATTGGTGAAATGGCCAGACGCCTGCTCGATGCACAGAAGCTGTTATTGGGCCAATAAGGAAAAGCATATGTCCACATTAGAAAAAACTGAACTCAATATTGGCTATATTCCTTTGCTTGATTGTGTGGCCATTCTCTGGGCCGAAAAACAGGGTTATTTTGCCGAACAGGGATTAACCATCAACTTAATCCGGGAGGCCTCCTGGTCCAGTTTAAGAGACCGTCTGGCCTATGGCTTTCTGGACGCTGCGCATTGTTTGTCCGCCATGCTACCTGCTGCTGCTCTGGGTACAGACCAGTTACAGGTGGCTTTGCAAACCCCGTTGGTACTGAGCATGAATCAGGCTTTTATCAGCCTGCGTCAAGATCTGTGTCATGAATTGGGAATTGATGCAGAAGATGATGAAAAAAGCAGTTCTCAAAAACTGGTGCAGGCCTTGCAACAACAGCAGAAAATGAATCTGGCCTATGTCTATAAGCACTCAATTCATCATTATTGTATAAAAGAATGGTTAGCCCTGACAGATGTCAATATTGCCCACAAGATTCAGCTCATGACCTCACCACCAGCTTCGATGGTAAAAGGAATCTCGGAACAGGTCTTTGATGGCTTTTGTGTGGGAGAACCCTGGAATATTCAGGCCAAGCTTGAAGGCTATAGTTTAATTGTCGCTGCAAGCCAGAATGTCATTCCTAAAGTTGCCGACAAGGTTCTGGCCATGACTCAGGAATGGGCAGAATTACATCCATGCACGGTGAAGGCTTTGGTCAATGCTGTCCAGAAAGCCCAAACGGATTTAAAACAGCGTGCTGATCTGTCCCAAGTTTGGGACATGCTGGTTGATTATCAGATTATCCAGTTTGAATGCTCTGCACAGCGTCATGTCTGTGACTATCATAAAATTCAAAACATCATCCGCAATCTTGTTGGTGCAAGTGCGAAACCGCAGCTTGCCGATTTTATCTGGTTAATCGAGCAGATTGAAAAATGGGATGGTGTCGAAATCTCTGAGATAGAGAAAAAGCAGATTGCAGCACAATGCATGTATGCTGAAATGCTATTTGCTTAAGATTTCATGCAACATATTGCGTAGCCATTGATGACTGGTTTTATGATGACAGGACATATGCCAATACTGCTTTACAGAATAGGTCGGGAAAGCAATCGGTGCCCCAAAAATCTTGAGATTGCCACGTGATAACAGGACTTCACTCAAATAATAAGGCACGGTCGCAATCGCATCGGTTTCCTGTACCACCAGTCCCACGCCTAAATAGCTGGGCAGACGCATTAGAATGTCGCGCTTGAGTTCCAGATTCAGCAATTCATTTTCAATATGGTAATGCCCCATCCCGGCATCAATATCGATATGGGTTTCACGTAAATACTCTTCGGTCGTGATGCTGTCACCCGTTAGTCGCGGATGGTCTTTCGCTGCGATCACCACATAATACTGTTCAAACAGTTTCTGCTGATAAAAGCCATTCTCCAGATTTGGCAAGAAGCCCAAAGCCAGATCAATCTCGCCATTGGCCATCTGATAACTGGTTTCCGAGGTAATCGGACGCACATTCAGGCGGATATGTGATGCATGCTGCTTGAGATACTGTGAAATTTTTGGCAATAACACCAGATGCGATACATCGGTCATCGCCAGTGTAAAACGTTGCTGTGAAGTGACCTGATCAAAATTGATGGTGAAATTATTAATCGCTTCAACTTTACTGAGTGCTTCACTGACCAAGGGAAACAACTGCTTAGATAAATCTGTCGGCAGCATTTCATTGCCAATACGTAAAAATAAAGGATCACCATAATGCTGGCGAATTTTATTCAGCAGATTGCTCACCGCTGGCTGGCTCATGTCTAAATGATCAGCTGCCTGAGATACGTTTTTAAATTTATAGACATAATAAAAAATACTGAGCAATTTACAGTCAAGTTCAAACACAGAAACACATTTCCTTTAACTTTCTAATAATTTTGACGAAGATATCATCGACATCATTTTATCAATTGCCAATGTTCAAATATAACACTTTGCAACGATTTCTAGGATCAGTCAATTTCCATGTGGTGTTAAAAATTACTTTTCTCTGATGTGGAGCCTCGTTACAAGTAGTTCTGTTGTAAATATGCACTTCTGTTTTTCCTTGGTCAACTTAAACACGCAAGCTTCATGCTATATACTCAAACCCACAGAATTAACGATGCAAATTAAGAGAAATATCATATGTTCCAAGGCAAAAAGTTGGTGTGTTTTGATTTGGATGGCACCTTGATTGATTCTGTGGGAGTCTGGAATCAGGTCGATGCTGCGCTGATTCAGGAGTTGGCAAATATTGAAGTCGACTTAGGTCAGATCCAGCAACAGCGCGATCTTCAGCTCAAAAAATTTAAACATCGGCCGGATCCCTATCTGGAATATTGTGCTTATTTAAAAGCGCTTTATGGATTTGCGCCGAATAAAGAAGAAGTAAAAAACCGCCGTTATGCAATTTCACGGCATTTTCTCGATCATGTGGTCGAGCTAAAACCACATGCTGAACGGTTCATTCAAGCCCTGAAACAACAAGGGATTCAGATCGCCCTGACCACAACCACCAGTTTGTTCAATGTGCAGCGTTATCAGGACAATAATCAAAACATTAACAAAAAAATCAGCTTTAATGATGACTTTGCCCTGCTCTTGACCCGTGAAAATGTGCAGAACATCAAGCCGCATCCTGAAGTCTATTTCAATGCCCTTCAGCATTTTCAGGTGCAAGCCGCAGATTGCCTGATTATTGAGGATTCATTAATTGGCGTTGAAGCGGCCAACAATGCAGGAATCGATGTGATTGCAGTTTATGATCAATACTCTGTTCATGAAATAGATTTGATCAAGGTCCAAGCAAATTATTTTGCAGAAGATTTTACTGAGTTATTAAGTTTAGCCCAATAAAAAAAATGCCATGAATCATTGTATTTCATGATATTTTTTCTGCAGATCTCTGACCTGAGAAGAAAACGTTATTTGGCTTTCTCATAGACTGAGCCTGAACCGACCAGATTTCCTGTTTTTTCATCGATTGCAAAATCAACCATACCTGCACCTGCATTTAACTGAAGTAAGCCATTTTTGCTCACTGCTGCCGGCATCGGATTTTTCTTTTCGGTTTTACCAGTTTCTTTGTCTTTTATGGTGTTGGTAATGAAGTAATTTTCACCATTTTTCGAAATGACCAATACATTTTCAAGTTTTGGATTTTCCAGCGTATTTTTCCAGTTTCCATGATAATCTGGAGCTGGTGCTTCTGTGAGGTTACAAGCAGTTAAAAGCAGTAATAATGAGATGCCTGAAAAAAATTGAAGATATTTCAAAACTGAGCCCTTGAGTGTGACAACGCGGCCATTATAGAGACAACCCTCTAGAGCTTAAGCAGGTTGTTGTAGGCAAAGCGTTTCAGCAGTACCGTATCTGTTTTTCTTTGGTGATTTTTTTGAAATATCTCTCCATACTTCATTCATAAAAATGGATGATTCAATTTCTACTAAAACGACAAAAAAGCAAAAAAGTCCCCAATAGACCATGTAAATCTATTGAGGTGTAGCAAACGGGTGAATACCACACATTAAAAATTAGGGCATGATTTTAGATTTAAAGTGGCTCAATACAGATTTAGCAGAGTGGGTTTTTTCAATAATCTGTGCAGTCCAGTGATTCGGCAATGAACATTTGGCCAGACGCACCCAAACAGTAGAAAACTGTTTTATAAAGCTCGCTTCATTATAATGAATGCCATATTCAGCACACAGCGTTTTTACTTTCGGCGCCACCTGCGCATAGCGATTGGCTGGCATGTCCGGAAATAGATGATGTTCAATCTGATGGCTCAAATTACCACTCAAAATATGCAGCCAGTCCGTCCCGGTAAAATTACTCGAACCACGAACCTGGCGTAAATACCACTCAGCACGGGTTTCATTGTCGGTATTGTCCATCTCAAAAGTTTCAGCATCTTCCGTAAAATGACCATTAAAAATCACTGCAGACGCCCACAGACTACGAATTACATTGGCTACGGCATTTCCGGCAAACACAGGAATGGCATTCGGGCCAGCAATCACTGGAAAAAATACATAATCTTTTAACACCTGACGGCGCATTTTTTGACGCAGTGGAGCCGCTTCTTTCCAAACTTCTTTCCAGGTTTTGGTTTTATAGGCAATCACATCTTCCAGATGCAAGCGTTGCAGGCCGACATACCATTCAAAAAACACCATTAACTGCATGCCCAGTGGAATATTCAACAGGAAACGTGGTTCCCATTTTTGGGATTCACTGACCCGAATCAGGCCATAACCGACATCATGATCCATCCCGACAATATTGGTATAGGTATGATGAATATAGTTATGGGTATATTTCCAGTCATCTCCTGTGGAAATCGTATCCCAGTCATAGGTGGTTCCGTTCAGGGTCGGATCATTCATCCAGTCGAACTGACCGTGCATGACATTATGTCCCAGCTCCATATTTTCCACAATTTTGGAGATGCCAAGCAGCCCTGTCCCTGCCAGCCAAACCGGTGGCAACCAGCCAGCAAACATCAACATGCCTCGGGATGCAATTTCGCTATAACGGACAAAATTACGGATTTTATAAATATAATTGGCGTCTTTTTCACCCAGATCGTCCATGACCTCGCGGCGGATCGCATCGACTTTAGCACCAAACTCCTCAACCTGTTCAGGACTGAGAAATTGCGACTTACTGTGTCGTTTAAAATCAATTTGCATATTCATGGGAGCACCTTTTTATTCGTTTAATACTGGCTTATAAATTAATAACGACTGGACTCATCGCCTGGGAAATACAAAGTTTAATCTGGGTGTTATTGCCATGATCAACCTCACCGGTCAGGACATTACGCACCGAGCCACTGACTTTGGTACAGGAACAGGTATTACAGATTCCCATCCGGCAACCATGAGCAGGACGCAGGCCTGAATTTTCAGCGCTTTCCAGCAAGTTGGACTGAGCCTGAAACACTTGCTGCGATCTTAAAAACTGTACTGGCTGCGCCTTAATTTTTTCATCGACCACAATCTGGAAATATTCCGAATGAAAATTGGATTTCAAATCCAGTTTTTCTACAATTCTAAGTGCAGCCTTCATCATCCCAGCAGAGCCACAGGCATATATTTTTCGTTCTGCAACATCTGGCACCAGTTTTTGCAATAATCTTTGATTCAGATGCTGTTGCTGTTCCCGTGTATTAAAATGATGATATTTCAAGTTTGGATGCATTAAAGCCAGGGTTTTCAATTCAGCATGAAAGGCATCATCGCGAGTAAAATAAATCAGGTCGATCTGTTCCAGGGACTGGATCACTGCTTTTTGCAGCAAGGAATATATTGCAGTAATACCACTGCCGGATGCCAGAAATAAGGTTGGCTGGCTAGAGTTTTGCAGTATAAAGTCACCTTGCGGCTGCGAAATTTCAATGACAGCCCCGATTTGCATCTGGCTCAAGGCGCGTGACACTTTGCCTTGCTGTTTCACCGCAATAATCAGATCACCATTTTTTAATACCGTCACCACAGAATAATATCGCTGATGACGTACACCATCGAGTCTTATTGTTACTGCAATATGCTGGCCAGCCTGAAATGACCTGGCTTTAAAATTATGATTCGGGCGCAAGTGAATCTTGAAAAAGTCAGGACTGATGGCCTGAATGCCCATAATGGCCGCTTTAACTTTTTTAAACGCCCAGGTTGGATGGATTTTTTCACCAATAAAATCAATGAAATCTTCACGCACCCAATGCGGCTGATAGGTCGGCATACTTGTCATTTTTATCCCCTTATCCGCAGACAGTAATATTAATGTACAACTGTCTATTTATTATGTTGTCAGCATAAAGCGTTTTATAATTCAGACCATATCAATACAGGTCAAATTATGTGCTTATCAAACATAATAGAGCTTTTTGTCGGACAATATGAAGCAAAAGCATCTGCTGAAACTATAGTTTTTAGAAAAAGGGATTTTTATATCTGTTAATTCTGCTAACTCTATATAAAAAGCTGACTTTTATAGGGAAATCAATTCTGAGTGATTTTTTTGCTTGTGAGATCGTCATGCGATACATTATTTGTCATCTCTAGTAATTTGAATTGATAACATAGCATCCTTAAATTGCTAACCGTATATATTAGCTTCTCTAATTATTGCTACGTTAGTTTTATTCTTTTTAGACAAATTCGTAAAGGGTAGTTTTTTAAAGAATAGTTGAAATGTATAGCAATATACCAACCATTCTTCTGACTCTATTTCCTGGCTGTGTTATTGGTTGTTTTTGATAAACTTAAAAGACAAAGAATTAGTCTATGAAAAAAATATTATATATCAGCATTTTATCTTTTGCACTAACCTCGGTATCTTTGTTTTATCAAAGATACATCCCTATTAATCGTATAGTGGTAGATCAAATTGAGGAAGTACATAGACTTGCAGGAGGATTTCCTTTTGTATTCTTAATTGATGGAGATTTTACATCACCTGCTAATAATATAAGTGTGTTATTTATTTTCTGGGATCAAGATGAATTTCTCTTTAACTATTTTCTTTTAAATTATTTATTTTGGTTAAGTGTTTTATTAGCTTTTTACTTTATGAAAAAGAAATTTAAGATTTTATAATTTTCTAAAACCAATGCCCTAAAACTCCATATATAACTTTAAAAATCAATGATATGAGTATTTATAAAAAGCCTATCCTCTTTAGAATAGGCTTTTCTTATGACAAAAGATATGTCATATATGGCTCAATCAAAATTTCATGTTGAGGCTCTAACCGACAGCCTGCTCTAAAAGAATATTCCCATAGAGTTCCCGCAAATCTTTTTTCAGCATCTTTCCAGTTCCACTTAGTGGAATTGAGTCTACAAAAACCACTCTGTCTGGAACCTGCCATTTAGCGACTTTATCAGCATAATAATCGAGTAGCTCTGTCTCACTCAGCTGACTGTCCGATTTTTTAATCGCAATCAATACCGGACGTTCATCCCACTTTGGATGCTGGGCGGCAATCACCGCCGCCATCGCAATTTCCGGATGTCCCATGGCAATATTTTCCAGATCCACCGATGAAATCCATTCGCCGCCAGACTTGATTAAATCTTTGGAACGGTCACTGAGTTTCATAAAACCATCTTGATTCAAGGTGGCAATATCACCGGTATCAAACCAGCTATCAGCAGTCAGCGCTGATTCCTCCTTGCCAAAATAATGATTGATGACCCAATGCCCTTTCACCTGTAAATTTCCTGTGGTATGTCCATCACGTTCAATTTCATGTGTCCCTTTTTCTGCATCGGTCAAACGCAGATCTACTCCGAATGGCGGACGGCCTTGGGTCAACCGAATCTGCTGTTTTTCTTCATCTGATAGCTGCAAATGTTTGGTCTTGAGCTGATTGGCAGTCCCCAGCGGACTGGTCTCGGTCATGCCCCAAGCGTGAATCGTTTCACAATTAAACTGTTCCTTGAAAGTTCGTAACATTGCCGGTGGACAGGCCGAACCGCCGACTACATTACGTTTTAAACTGTCTAGTTTAGATCCTGACTGTGTTGCTGCGGCAATCAAACCCTGCCAGATGGTTGGCACGCCAAGCGCCACTGAAACTTTATAAGTATCAATCAGATTCACCAGACTGGCACCATCCAGACCTGGCCCCGGCAGTACCAGTGTGCATCCCACCATGGCCGCCGCGTATGGCGTACCCCATGCATTCACATGGAACATCGGCACCACTGGCAACATAATATCGGCAGCCGAGACATTTAGTGAGTCCGGTAAAATGATGGCATAGCTATGTAATACAGTAGAGCGGTGGCTATATAGCACGCCTTTAGGGTTGCCCGTGGTTCCTGATGTATAGCACAGTGAACTGGCTGAGTTTTCATCAATGACTGGCCATTCAAATTCTGTGTTTTGACTGGCAATCAGATCATCATAAAATTGCACTTCTGGAATGGCTTCAGTGACGCTCGGATCGGCAGCATCCAGACAGATAAAATGCTCGACTGAGGTCAGCAGCGGTTTTACCGCCTTGATTAAAGGTACAAATGTTTTATCAAAGATGACCACACGATCTGCAGCATCATTCATAATAAAAATCAGCTGCTCCGGAAACAGGCGCGGATTAATGGTATGACAGACCAGACCGCTGCCAGAAATAGCATACCAGGACTCTAAATGGCGATGATTATTCCAGGCAATGGTGGCAACCCGATCTCCCTGTTCCAAGCCGAGTTGTTGCAATACCTTGGCAAAACGTTTCGAGTTTTGATGAATTTTGCCCCAGTTGGTCACCTTAATGCTGGTGTCGGTATTTTTGGAAATTACCTCGGTATCGGCATGATAGCGTCCTGCATGTTCAATCATGCTGCTGATCAGTAAAGGCTGAAACATCATATTTCCGAGCATTGTCCACTCCTTTGTGCTTATTATTGGTCCGTGTATTCGTATCGTTGTTATATAGACATGATGGGGTGGCCTAAGACCGTGACATAGTTTTTATCATCATGTGGACTGAATTTAGCAAGTAAATCTGAATTTGTAAGTATCGAATTGTGACAAATTAAGAGAAGTGACTCAGGCGTATAAAAATTAGAATACGATTGATGGAGAGGTAGAGAATTTCTCTAGAAAGGTTGAGGCCTGATATTCAGTTTAATGATCATGTATTGAGTTCATGTCGACCCGATTAATACAACCATCCCATTTGAATGGAAATATTTACTTGGATACTGATCTTAGAAGAACAGTACAGCAGATCGATAGAACGCCAGCTTGAAAATAGACTGACAACCACATTAAACTTAATTTGTTATATTGAGCACCTTGAAATATGCTATAAATCAAAATAATTAGAACAGTCTTAGTTCAAGCAAGTGTATGTATAAGTCTGAAAAACTGGCGCAGAATATCCGTCAGATGATTGAAAACGGCGTATGGAGGGTACATGAAAAATTACCTTCACTCCGCGAACAGACCCAATTGTCTGGCTATAGCCTGATGACGGTACTCAATGCTTATCAGGAACTTGAAGCGCAAGGTCTGGTTTATGCCAGAGATAAATCCGGCTATTACGTTGCAGAGCGTTCTACAGATCTGGTCAACAGCAAACAACCAATCCAGATTAGTTTAAGCCCAAAAGTTCAAATCAACTCTGTGGTATTTAATTATTTAAAATCGATCCAAGCAGCAGAAATTGTGCCTTTTGGTTCCGCATTTCCCAATGCAGAGCTGTTATATAACGCCAAATTTATGCAGATTCTGGCGCAGCAGGCCAAAAGAAAAAGCAGTTATAACAACCAGAATCATATGCCGCCTGGCAATCAGGATTTACGCCAACTGATTGCCAATCGTTACCAGTTGCAAGGCATTGCTTGCCATGCAGATGACATTGTCATTACATCCGGTGCACTAGAAGCACTGAATCTGTCTTTACAGGCATTGACCCAACCCGGTGATTTTATCCTGCTGCAACAAACCATATTTTATGGGGCCTGGCAGGCAGCCGAGCGTTTGGGGCTACAGGTGATTACTATCCCTGAGCATCCGCAATTCGGTTTTGATCTGGCATCATTTGAACAGGCTTTGAAACAGTATCCAATCAAGGTGTGCTGGCTAATGCTGAACGCGCATAATCCGATTGGCTTTACTGTTAGTTCGGAAATTAAACAGAGAATTGCTGAACTTTTGTATGAATATCAGGTCTATTTAATCGAAGATGATGTTTATCAGGAATTGAATTATGGTTCATCCAAACCGCTACCGGTTAAATATTTTGACCAGCATCAGATGGTGCTGCACTGTGCTTCATTTTCCAAAACACTAGGCATGGGCGCACGCGTCGGTTGGGTCTATGCCGGTCCATTTTCCGATGCCATTCAGCATTTGCAGCTCATGAGCACTTTAACGGTCAGTCCCTTACTCCAGAACACGCTGGTAGAATTTATTTCGCATCATCATTATGAAAAACATTTACGACAGCTAAGACATCATCTGGAAAAATATAAAAAGAAGTTTTATCAGGATCTCAAAAACCGCTTAGCGCCTACATGTAAAATTTACTATTATTCCAGTGGTTATTTTCTCTGGATCGAATTGCCAAATGGTCTAGATGGACAGGTGCTTTATGAGCAACTGATTCAGAAAGGTATTTCAATCGCCCCTGCATTATTGTTTAAACCGGATCATGCCAGTCAGCATTATATGCGCCTGAATTGTTCTTTTGAATGGACCGCCGAGATAGAAAATGCAGTGAATCTTTTAGCAGATACCATTCAGCAGAAATAGAAAAGCGTGAATGAGTTCATCCACGCTTTTTTTAGGTCAAGATACCCGAATTTACAAGCATCTTAGAAGTTGTAAATGGCAACCGCATTGATTCGGTTGTCTTCACCTTTGTCACTGCCATTTGTAGCTGGAGCTAAAGCTGTACGTTCACCATAGACATATTCCAGACCAAAACTGAGTGGCTTGGTTGGGCTATAGAACACGTTTGCCCACGCTTGCCAGAGGTCTTTGTTGGCTCTAGTTGCATTAGATTGCGCTGCATCAGCTGGCGTCGAAGCAATAAGCGCATCGGTATAACGTTGATCATCATCAAAACTCATATAACCATAGCCTAAAGTACCGCGCAACTTGTCATTAAATTGCTGGGTTAAGCCCACCGAAATCGAATCGAATTCACTTTGTAACAGATCACCATTTACAGCTGTAATTACACCCGTATTGGCATTCGAGATAAAGCTACTATCGCCTTTGACATGATAGTAGTCGGCTTTTAAAGTCGTCCCCGGCACAATGTCATATTTCGCCCCCAGCCCCACGCCCCACGCCATTTCTTCATCTTCATTCACGCGCTTTTCATGACCCATGGCACGTGCGCTGACTGCAAAATTATCGGCAAATTTATGATTTAAACGTGCGGTTAAAGCCGGTAGGCGTTGTTTGATCCCAGGATTCGTATCTTTCGGATCTTCAACTGCAACGACCAGATTGGTTTCAGGGCTGAAAGTGCTGGTGTGGCGCACTTGTGGTGTGCGTTTAATCGAACCCCCAGCATATACCAGAGCATCTACAGTTTCCGGAATATAGTCTGGCGTGGCAAAGTTTGACCAGGTTTGACCGATCAGCCAGTTAGCATAGCTGATATAAGCATGACGAATTCGCAGGTTGTCAAAGCCGGCTCCACCTAAAAAGTCCACCTCAACTTTACCGCTGAGTGCTTTATCCCCAGCACCTACAGGTGCTTTAAAATCCATCCCTAAACGCGTGGCAGAAAGTGTCGACTTAAACTCATCACTACGCTCCCCAGCACCTTCAAGTGGTACTGAACCAATCTGGTTGAACATGCGTGCTGCTGACCCACCTTCAGCCTGATAAGATGCATCGGCACGAATGTTTCCGTATAGATTAAACTCGGCACCACTGGCGATTTTCATCACCGGTTTGCTGGCTGGAGTTGCAGGTGTAGATGCGACGACCGGCGCAGTTACAGCCGCTTTCTGAACGTGCTGCTGTTCAATCAAGGCACGTAAGGCCTGAACTTCCTGGCGTAGTTGTTCAATTTCCTGCTGACTGCTCTGCGTGGTTTGTGCTTGAACCGATAAGCTCATGCTCCCCATACTGATTGCAATCATGCTCATCAAAAGCGTGTGTTTTCGTGTTGGCTTATTGATTGTTGTGGTGAATAGTGTCGTGTTCATCCTAAACTCGCTTTTTATTGTTCGACTAGATTCTAGCAACAGATCACCACCCGTTACGATGGCGATCTATATCATTGGTAATACTATCTTTATTAACTATAGTTTAATTCATTAACTGGTCTTTTCTGCCAGTGAATCTGGCTGAATAGTCTTCGCTGTAAGGGCTTGACCATCTACAGAGCTTTTTAAGTTCACCAGGAAAATTGCCAGCGCAGCAATCACGCCAGGAATCGCAATAGCAAAGAAGTTCATTTGATGCGGTAAATTCATGGTTAATAAAGCACCGGTCAGTACCGGACCAACAATCGCCCCAATACGTCCAATCCCTGATGCCCAGCCCATGCCGGTAGAACGCACCGTCGATGGATAATATTGCGCAACAAAGGTATAGAGTAGAATTTGTGAGCCAATCGTTGCAGCACCTGCTACAGCAATCAGGGTATAGAGCACAAACTGCGGACTGTTAAAGCCAAGCAAGATCAGGGCGATTGCTCCGCATAAGAACATGATCGTGAGGACTTTTTTGATGTGGAAACGATCTGCCAGATAACCACCGCCAATTGCACCGACCATACCCCCAATATTTAATGCAAACAGGAAGATCATACTGGCACCTAGCGAGTAACCGGCCTGAATCATCAGTTTAGGTAACCAGCTTCCCAAGGCATAGACCATTAATAGGCACATAAAAAACGCCAGCCAGAACATGAAGGTACTGAAGCTGCGACCTTGTTGAAATAGTGCTTTTAATGGGGCTTCATCGCCTTTTTGTACTTCATTCAGTACAAACTGGGTGTCACTGGTAATAACCTGTGTCGGAGATATTTTTTGAATAATATCATTTGCTTGTGCAGTCTGTTGCTTGTTGGTCAAGTACATCAGCGATTCTGGCAAGTATTTCCAAAGAATTGGCAAAAGTAACAGTGGAATACCGGCTAACAAGAACATGATTTTCCAGCCATATTGTGGCACCAGCCATGCACCTAACAGCGCAGAGGTCATACCGCCAATCGCATAGCCACTAAACATTAAGGCCACCAAAGTACTGCGGATACGCTTAGGCGCATATTCGGTCATCAAGGCCACCACGTTCGGCATAACCCCGCCAATCCCTAAACCGGCAAGGAAACGTAAGATTCCGAATTCGACCGGTGATGTCGCAAAAGCACCGATGAATGTGAATCCACTAAAAATAGCCACGCACATCATGATGGTTTTTTTACGACCTAACTTATCGGACAAGGTTCCAAAAGTCATGGCACCAAACATCATGCCAAATAATGCGGTACTGGCCAGCATCCCGGCTTGCACTGTAGTTAATGACCATTCTTGCATCAACAGAGGCAAGGCGACCCCATAGATCACCAGATCATAGCCATCAAAAATAATGATCAGCAAACACCAGATCAGCACGCCCCAGTGAAAGGGCGTGAACTTTGCTTCATCAATCAGCGTATTTATATTCACTTTATTTGTAGACATCTCCACCTCCAGATTGTGAAGTTCAATTTATGAAAGCCACAATGAAGAAGATGCAGAATAATGTCCAAAACTGAATAGGCATGTCTTTATACCTATAAAGTCTGATTCAGGCTAAGCATTTAAATTAATTAAAAAATATATTATTGAATCGTGGAATATTTTTTAACATAGGCCGATAAACTTGCCAAGAGCTGCTGATTGCTGTGCCTCTTGAGATAATTGATTGGACTTAAAACACCGAACGATCATACTTTAATGCTTCAAGATCATAGACTTGATAGACAGCATCAAACAGGTAGCGGATATATTCACTTTCATCCATATTACGCATGGCCATAAATACAGGACTCACAGCAAATGCATCTGCTAAAGGTATAAAGTTGAGATGGGCCAATTTAATATTTTGTGCACTTTCCGGCGCGATACAAACACCCTCTCCCGCCGCTACAAAACCGAGTGCCAGCTGCAATTCGCGTACAATCCGCAGATTTTTAGGCTCTAATCCATACTCAGAAAATATGCCGCGCACCTGGGTGGCAAAATTAGCCTTTCCCGTATTCGGATATAAAAACAACTGCTGATCGACCAGTTCAGATAAATGCAGGCTCTCGCGTTGAGCAAGGACATGACTGGCATGTGCTGCCACCACCAAGCGCTCTTCACGCAACAACACCCGCTTTATGGCCGGATCCGAGATTCTTAAGCGGCCAAAACCGACATCTATACGGCCTTCTTTGAGGGCCTGAATCTGTTCATAAGTATTCATTTCCATCATCTCGATTTTGAGATAAGGATGCTGCTGTTTAAACAAAAACAGAATACGCGACAGTAAACCGAACAATAAAGAACCAACAAAACCGATGGTAATGGTGCGATCTGCAATGCCGATGCGCTTGGTCATCGACTTAATTTCTTCCGCATTAGACAAAAGTTTAACAGCGTGCTGATAGAAGAACTGACCTGCTTCTGTGGTCTTCAATGGACGGCTACCACGCTCAAATAACTGAATATCCAGCTCTGCTTCAAGGTTTTGGATCTGTCTGCTTAAAGGAGGCTGAGCAATAAATAGTTTTTCTGCCGCTTTAGTAAAACTTTGCTCTTCTACCACCGCAACAAAATAGCGTAAATGTCTAAGTTCCATGATCTAGAATACCTTTAAAGTATAAAAAAATGCTAAATCGATCTTAGACCAATCAACATTATTCTTTTAAGGTATATCAAATCGAAGCATTAAAGCAAGAATGTGAATCCGTATTATGTATAAGTCAGTTGAAACCTTGCTGGTAGAAATCCCGACCATTCGCCCTCACAAGATGGCTGTGGCGACGATGCAAACCCAGACCCTGGTCTTAGTTAAAATCACCACTGAAGATGGTTATATCGGTTGGGGTGAGGCAACGACGATCGGCGGCTTAGGTTATGGTGATGAAAGCCCGGAAAGCGTTAAAGTCAATATTGAAACTTATTTCGCCCCCCTTTTAAAGACATTATCCGGTTTAAATGTTGCACAAACATTACAAGCGATCAAAAAGAATATTAATGGTAACCGTTTTGCCAAATGCGCGATTCAGACTGCCCTGCTAGATATTCAGGCACAGCGCATGCAGCAGCCGCTCAGTGAAGTCTTAGGTGGCCGCTTACGTGACAGTATTCCAGTGCTTTGGGTCTTGGCTTCAGGCAATACAGAAAAAGATATTGTTGAAGCAGAAAAAATGATTGCAGCAAAACGCCATAACATTTTCAAACTCAAAATTGGTTCCCGTCCAGTTGAAGAAGATGTTGAGCATGTGCTGGCGATTAAAAAAGCCTTGGGTAAAGATATTTCGATTCGTGTCGATGTCAACCGTGCCTGGTCAGAATTAGACGCCATTAAAGGAATTCAGTTGCTGCAAGACGGCGGTGTTGATCTGATTGAGCAGCCATGTGCGATTGATAACCTCGATGCAATGCGCCGTCTCACCCGACGTTTTGATATTGCCATCATGGCAGACGAATCGTTAATGGGCCCGCACTCAGCGTATGAGATTGCCAAACAAAACGGTTCATCTGTTTTTGCAGTCAAAGTTGCCCAGTCAGGTGGTCTGATCGAAGGTTGTGAAGTAGGCAAGATTGCCAAACTTGCAGGTATTGACCTGTACGGCGGCACAATGCTGGAAGGCCCGGTGGGCACGATTGCTTCGGCACATGTGTTCTCTACTTTTGAAAGTCTGGCGTTCGGTACCGAACTGTTTGGTCCTTTGCTGCTGACTGAAGATATTTTAAAAACCCCACTCAACTATCAAAACTTTGAACTTGAGATTCCGAAAGGACCAGGTCTGGGGATTGAGTTGGATGAAAACAAGATTGACAACTTGCGTCGTCAGTAATCAGGAGAAAACCATGCTTTTCCACGTACGTATGGATGTAAACATTCCACGTGACCTGCCAGTTGAACAGGCCAATGAAATCAAGGCCATTGAAAAAGCCTATTCGCAGGAATTGCAGCGTCAAGGCAAATGGCGTCATATCTGGCGCATCACGGGCCAGTACTCAAACATCAGTATTTTTGATGTTGAAAGCAATGAAGAGTTGCACAACCTGTTACAAGGCTTGCCGCTCTATCCTTATATGAATATTGAAGTGATGGCATTAAACCGTCACCCATCTTCAGTTCGAGATGACGACAGTTGATTAAATGAGCGGATTGGGAGTCACCGGATTCCCCTTCCGAATCGAAAACAGAGGGTACCTCAACAAGGATTGTGGCCAGCCAGATTTAGCCAGCCAATGAAAGCTAAAAAAGTGCGCCACTAAAAGATGAAAGACATACTTTAGGAGCAATAGTATGAATCGCCAAGAAATTGATGCATTAGTTAAGCAAATGAACGTTGATACAGCGACAGGTCCTGTAGATGAACGTGTACAACAAGTTGTTGTGCGTTTATTGGGCGACCTTTTCCAGGCTATCGAAGATCTTGATATTTCCCAGTCAGAACTGTGGAAAGGCCTGGAATACTTTACTGATGCCGGTCAAGCGAACGAATTAGGTTTATTGGCTGCAGGTTTGGGTCTGGAGCATTACCTAGACTTACGTGCTGATGAAGCAGATGCTAAAGCAGGTATTACTGGCGGTACGCCACGTACGATTGAAGGTCCACTTTATGTCGCTGGCGCACCTGAAACTGTAAGCTTTGCGCGTATGGATGATGGTTCTGAAGAAGGCAAAATCCCGACGCTGATCATTGAAGGTACAGTGACGGATACTGACGGCAACCGTGTTGAAGGTGCCAAAGTTGAAATCTGGCATGCAAACAGCCTGGGTAACTACTCATTCTTTGACAAGTCACAGTCTGACTTTAACTTGCGTCGCAGCATCATTACCGCTGCCGATGGTCAATATACTGCATTGACTACAATGCCAGTGGGTTATGGCTGCCCTCCAGAAGGTACCACCCAGTTTGTACTGGACAAATTAGGCCGTCACGGTAACCGTCCGTCGCACGTACATTACTTCGTATCTGCACCGGGTTACCGCAAACTGACTACTCAATTCAACATTGAAGGCGACCAATACCTGTGGGATGACTTTGCATTCGCGACTCGTGAAGGCTTGGTTGCAACTGCGGTTGACGTGACTGATGAAGCTGAAATTGCAAAACGTGGTCTAAACGGTCCTTTCAAACACATTCAATTTGATATTGAACTTGTGAAAGAGAAACAAAACGTACCTTCTACTGAAGTTGATCGTCGCCGCGCTAGCGCTTAATACATTAAGAAGCGGGATATGCCTTGAGATATATCCCGCTGACTTCCCCCTTGGAAAGTCGGAGAAAGGACATGCCTCGTATTCCCGTAATTAACACCAGCCATTTAGACCGCATTGACGAATTACTGGTTGATGATTATGAATCTGGTGAATTTAAACTACACCGTTCAGTATTTACAGACCAGGCCCTGTTTGACCTTGAGATGAAATACATCTTTGAAAGCAACTGGGTTTATCTGGCACATGAAAGCCAGATTCCAAACAACAACGATTTCTATACCACTTATATGGGCCGTCAACCCATTATCATTGCACGTAACCGTCAAGGTGAACTCAATGCAATGATTAATGCCTGTTCGCATCGCGGTGCACAGTTGTGCCGTAACAAGAAGGGCAATAAAGCGACCTATACTTGCCCCTTCCATGGCTGGACGTTCAATAACTCCGGTAAGTTATTAAAAGTTAAAGACCCGGCTGAGGCAGGTTATTCAGACTGTTTTAATAAAGATGGTTCACATGACCTGAAAAAAGTAGCGCGCTTTGAAAACTATAAAGGCTTCCTGTTTGGTAGTTTGAATCCGGATGTCCCTTCTCTGGAAGAATACCTGGGTGAAGCAACCAAAATCATTGACATGATCGTGGGTCAGTCTGAGCAAGGTCTGGAAGTATTACGTGGTTCTTCAACTTATACTTATGAAGGCAACTGGAAGTTGACTGCTGAAAACGGTGCCGATGGTTATCACGTGTCTGCTGTACACTGGAACTATGCTGCCACGACTCAGCAACGTAAAGAAAAAGAAGCGGGTGATAACATCCGTGCCATGAGCGCAGGTTCATGGGGCAAACAAGGCGGTGGTTCTTACGGCTTTGAACATGGTCACATGCTACTTTGGACGCAATGGGCGAACCCGGAAGACCGTCCTAACTTTGCCAAGAAAGATGAATACACCGAGCAATATGGCGAAGCCATGGCGAAATGGATGATCGAACGTTCACGTAACCTGTGTATCTATCCAAACGTTTACTTCATGGATCAGTTCGGTTCACAAATTCGTGTACTGCGCCCGATTTCTGTCGATAAGACTGAAGTGACCATCTACTGTATCGCGCCTGTCGGTGAAGAGCCAGAAGCACGTACCCGTCGTATCCGTCAGTATGAAGATTTCTTTAACGCTTCAGGTATGGCGACACCAGACGATCTTGAAGAATTCCGTGCCTGTCAGGCAGGTTATGCCGGTATCGCGCTGGAATGGAACGATATGTGTCGCGGTTCAAAACACTGGATCCATGGTCCGGACGATGCAGCGAACGAAATCGGTTTAAAACCAAAACTGTCTGGTATTAAAACTGAAGATGAAGGTCTGTATCTGGCTCAGCATCAATACTGGTTAGAACTGATCAAGAAAGGTATCGCGTCCGAGAAAGAAATTGCAGCATCGACTGAAGGAGAAAACGCATGAGCGACATCACTTTAGAAAATATTGCGCAGTTCCTGTATCAAGAAGCCCGCTTTTTAGATGATGAGCAATGGGATGACTGGTTAACTTGTTATGCCCCTACTGCGTCTTTCTGGATGCCAGCCTGGGATGATGACGACAAACTGACCACAGATCCACAGTCTGAAATCTCGTTGATTTACTACCCGGACCGTCAAGGACTTGAAGACCGTGTGTTCCGTATCAAGACTGAACGTTCGTCTGCAACCATGCCGGACACACGTACCTGCCATAACCTCAGCAATATTGAAATTGTTGAACGTGATGGCGACAAAGTGACTGTACGTTTTAACTGGAATACTTTGAGCTTCCGTTACAAAACAAGTTACAGCTATTTCGGTATGTCTCGTTATGAAATCGATTTCTCAGGCGATAAACCACAAATTTTAAGCAAATACGTGGTACTGAAAAACGATTACATCAACCAGGTTATCGACATTTATCACCTCTAAGACTGTTCATACAGCCAGGTTAAGCCTTTCAGTCAGATGGAAAATTGACTGAAAGGCTCAGTTACAAAGATTTATATAGGATATTCAGCCATGTCAAACCACAATGTTGCACTTCAATTTGAAGATGGCGTTACACGTTTTATTTCTGTTTCAGATGGTGAAACACTGTCGGATGCAGCTTACCGTCAAAAGATCAATATTCCTTTGGACTGCCGTGATGGTGCTTGTGGAACGTGTCGTGCGTTTTGTGAATCAGGTTCATTTGACATGCCTGAAGAAACTTATATTGAAGATGCTTTAACGCCTGAAGAAGCCGCTGAAGGCTTTATTCTGGCTTGCCAATGTAAACCAACTTCAGATGCAGTGTTCCAGATTCAGGCGTCTTCAGAAGTCTGCAAAACTGAAATTCACGCTTTCCAAGGTACTTTGGCGCGTGTCGAAAACCTGTCTGACTCGACCATTACTTTTGACATCCAGTTAGACGAAGGTCAGGCAGACATTCACTTCCTTGCCGGTCAATATGTCAATGTCGGTATTCCGGGAACGACTGAAACCCGTTCTTATTCATTCAGTTCAAAACCAGGTAACCGTTTAACCGGGTTTGTGGTACGTAACGTGCCAAACGGTAAAATGAGTGAATTTTTAAGCGTCAATGCCAAAGCTGGCGACAAAATGACTTTCACGGGTCCATTTGGTAGCTTCTACCTGCGTAATGTGACACGGCCGGTGCTGATGCTGGCGGGTGGTACAGGGATCGCGCCGTTTATGTCGATGCTGCAAGTCTTAGAAGAAAAAGGTTCAGAACATCCAGTGCGTCTGGTGTTTGGTGTGACCAATGATTTTGACCTGGTGGCGATTGAAAAACTAAATGAGCTGCAGGATAAATTCCCTTGGTTCGAATACCGTACTGTGATTGCGAATCCAGAATCTAATCATGAGCGTAAAGGCTATGTGACCGGTCATATCGAAAAAGAATGGCTAAATGCGGGTGATGTGGATATTTATCTGTGTGGTCCTGTGCCAATGGTTGAAGCAGTTCGCGGCTGGTTAGATGCTGAAGGCGTTAAACCTGCAAACTTCCTGTTTGAAAAATTCTCTGCAAACTAAGTTCAGACTGAACCGGAGAATAGAATGAACCGTTCAAAAAGATTTGAAAATAAAGTCGTGATCGTGACCGGTGCTGCCCAAGGCATCGGGCGCGGTGTGGCGCTGCAAGTGGCAAACGAAGGCGCACAAGTCGTCATGGCGGATCTTTCCCCTTTTGTAGAGGAAGTTCTGGCTGAAATTGAAGCCACTGGCGGTGATGCGATTACTGTCAAAGCCAATCTGGAAACCTTTGCCGGCGCAGAATCTGTTGTCGCCAAAGCGCTGCAAACTTATGGCCGTGTCGATGTCCTGATCAACAATGTTGGCGGCGCGATTTGGATGAAACCTTTTGAAGAATTTTCTGAAGAGGAAATTATCAAGGAGGTGAACCGCTCACTGTTCCCAACGCTGTGGTGCTGCCGTGCAGTTCTTCCAGAAATGATTAAAAATCAGAAAGGTACAATTGTAAACGTATCTTCTATTGCCACACGTGGTATTAACCGTGTTCCATATTCAGCATCTAAAGGTGGTGTGAACGGTTTGACCGCTTCCCTCGCCTTTGAACATGCCAAAGATGGAATTCGTGTCAATGCGATTGCAACTGGCGGTACCGAAGCACCACCGCGTAAAGTGCCACGCAATGCCAATCCGCTGACTGAATCAGAAAAAGACTGGATGCAGCAAGTGGTTGATCAGACCATTGACCGTACTTTTATGGGTCGCTACGGTACGATTCAGGAACAGGTGAATGCCATTGTATTCCTGGCTTCGGATGAATCATCGTATATGACTGGTACCGTCGTACCGGTCGGTGGTGGTGATCAGGGCTAAATCCTGATCATGACTTTTTTTTAACAGGATCATGGTTTGACGCAAGGAGGCACATCACCAATGAACACCCTGTTTCAGACATTAAAAAATGATTGGTCAATTTCAGCAACTGTTGCAGGATTTTTAGCAGTACTGATTTCCTATTCAGGCCCACTAATCATTTTTTTCCAGGCTGCTCAACAAGCCCAAGTTTCCCCAGACATGATGATTTCATGGATTTGGGGAATTTCTATTGGTGCTGCACTTGCCGGTATTTTCTTATCGATTAAATACAAAATACCGGTGGTGACTGCCTGGTCTGCACCCGGAACGGCTTTATTAGTCACGCTTTTTCCTGATATTTCGCTCAATGAAGCGGTTGCTGCCTATATCACCTCTGCCGTGGTGATTTTTTTCATTGGGATCACCGGTTATTTCGACAAATTGCTGTCCTGGATTCCTCAGGAAGTGGCTGCCGGAATGATGGCCGGGATTTTATTGCAGTTTGGTTTAGGTCTGTTTACGGCAACCGATACCATGCCCTACATTGTGTTTGGCATGCTGGCAGTATTTTTACTGGCCAAGCGTTTCAGCCCACGCTATGCCATGGTTTGGGTATTAGTGGCAGGTGTGGTTTTAAGTCTGTTACTGGGCAAAATTAACCCGGTAACCGCTGATTTTAGCTTGGCGATTCCACAATTTATTGCCCCGGAATGGACCTGGAACTCTACCTTGAATCTGGCACTACCGCTGATTTTAGTCAGTCTTTCTGGCCAGTTTTTACCAGGCATGAGTATTATCAAGCTCAGCGGTTATGACATGCCGGCCAAACCTATTATTAGTGTGACCAGTATTGCTTCGCTTGCGGTGGCCTGTGTAGGCGGCATTACCATTGTACTGGCCTCAATCACGGCTGCTTTATGTTTGGGTAAAGATGCCCATGAACTGAAAGAAAAGCGTTATATCGCCGGCGTGGCCAATGGGCTTTTTTATATTTTAGGCGGCTTATTTGCCGGCAGCATTGTCATGCTGTTTAGCCTGATGCCCAAAGAACTCATTGCGGCTTTGGCAGGACTGGCATTGCTCGGTGCAATTGCCACCAATATTTCCGTTGCAATGGGCAAAGAATCACAACGTGATGCTGCCCTAATCACCTTTTTGGCGACTGCATCTGGTATGCAGTTCCTTGGACTGAGCTCAGTCTTTTGGGGGATTTGTATTGGTTTGGTGGCGCACTTTGTATTGTCACAGAAAGACCGTAACGCTGTTCCGCTTGCAGCATCAGATTCAAAATGAGTTTAAAGACATCCATAAGTTTAGGATATGAAAGGACCAGATTATGATAGATAAAAGTTCATTGTCATTGAAAGAAGCACTCTCCCAGATCAAAGATGGTTCAACCATCATGATTGGTGGTTTCGGTACAGCAGGTCAGCCTGCTGAACTGATTGATGGTCTGATCGAATTGGGTATCAAAGACTTAATTATCGTCAATAACAATGCCGGCAATGGCGACTACGGTTTGGCGAAACTGCTGAAAGCCGGGGCTGTACGTAAAATCATTTGCTCTTTCCCGCGTCAGTCTGATTCCTGGGTATTCGATGAACTTTACCGTGCAGGTAAGATCGAACTGGAACTGGTGCCGCAAGGTAATCTGGCTTGCCGTATTCAGGCCGCAGGTATGGGCTTAGGTCCAATCTACACGCCGACCGGTTTTGGTACCTTGCTGGCTGAAGGCAAACCGACTTTAAATTACGAAGGCAAAGACTTCGTTTTAGAAAATCCAATTAAAGCGGACTTTGCTTTGATTAAAGCCTCTAAAGGCGACCGTTGGGGCAATCTGGTATATCGCAAATCTGCCCGTAACTTTGGCCCGATCATGGCGATGGCCGCAGATATCACCATTGCTCAAGTGTCTGAAGTCGTGGAACTCGGTGCACTGGATCCAGAGCACATCATCACCCCGGGAATTTTTGTTCAACACGTTGTTCAAGTTAAACCTGCACAATAATTGGCATCGGAGATAAATAATGAGCTATAGCAAACTGACCCGTGACCAGATCGCTGAACGTGTGGCACAAGACATTCCTGATGGTGCTTATGTCAACCTGGGCATCGGCTTGCCAACCAAAATTTCCAGCTACCTGCCTTCAGATAAAGATGTATTCCTGCATTCTGAAAATGGCCTGTTGGCTTTTGGTCCTCCTCCTGCTGAAGAAGACCGTGATCCAGAGCTGATCAATGCTGGTAAAGAATTCGTAACCTTACTGGAAGGGGGTTCATTCTTCCATCATGGTGATTCCTTCGCGATGATGCGTGGCGGTCATTTAGACATCGCGGTATTGGGTGCCTTCCAGATTGCTGAAAATGGTGATCTGGCCAACTGGCATACTGGCGCACCGGATGCGATTCCGGCTGTGGGCGGTGCAATGGATTTGGCTGTGGGTGCCAAGAAAGTTTTCATCACCACCGACCACGTGACTAAAAAAGGCGAGCCAAAAATTGTGGCTGAGCTTTCATATCCGGCGACTGGTTTGAAATGTGTGGATCGTATCTATACCGACCTGTGTGTGATTGATATCACCAGCGAAGGCATGAAAGTGATTGAGAAAGTCGAAGGTCTGTCATTCGAAGAATTGCAGTCATTGACTGGCGCCAAGCTGATTGATGCGACTCAAAACTAATTCATAAATCCTCCCTAAATCCCTCCTTTATTAAAGGAGGGACTTTCACCCTTTAAATTCCGGGAAAAACGCCTCCCTTTAGTAAAGGGAGGTTGGGAGGGATTCAAAGATTTGGAAAGTAAAAACATGAAAAACGCCTATATTATCGATGCCATCCGTACCCCATTCGGCCGTTATGCCGGTGGCCTCGCTCCTGTTCGTACTGATGATCTCGGTGCACTTCCAATCAAAGCCTTAATAGAACGTAATCCATCGGTGAACTGGGAACAGGTCGATGATGTGATCTATGGCTGTGCCAACCAGGCCGGTGAAGATAACCGTAACGTTGGCCGCATGTCAGCGCTGCTTGCAGGTGTGCCTTATCAAGTGCCTGCAACTACAGTCAACCGCCTATGTGGTTCATCGCTAGATACTATCTCCATGGCTGCACGTGCGATTAAAGCGGGTGAAGCCCATCTGATTATTGCCGGTGGTGTCGAGTCAATGTCTCGTGCACCCTTTGTCATGGGTAAATCAGAAACCGCCTATGGCCGTAGTCAGAAAATCGAAGATACCACCATGGGCTGGCGTTTCATTAACCCGAAACTCAAAGACATGTACGGCGTAGAAACCATGCCGCAAACGGCTGAAAATGTTGCTGAACAGTTCGGGATTAACCGTGAAGATCAGGACAAATTTGCCCTGAGCAGCCAGCAACGTACAGCAGCAGCACAAGCCAAAGGTTTCTTTGATAAAGAAATCATTCCGGTGGTGATTCCACAACGTAAAGGCGATCCGGTGGTCGTAGATAAAGATGAACATCCACGTGCGTCTACCACTGCAGAAGCTCTGGCAAAACTAAAACCTGTGGTAAAAGCAGATGGTACAGTTACAGCCGGTAATGCTTCAGGCATTAACGATGGTGCTGCCGCCCTACTGATCGCGTCTGATGAAGCGATTGCGCAATACGGTTTAAAACCACGTGCCAAAATTATTGGCTCAACAGTTGTGGGTGTTGAGCCGCGCATCATGGGCTTTGGTCCGGCACCTGCTATCAAAAAGCTACTTGCTCAAACCGGTTTAACGCTAGAGCAGATGGATGTGATCGAGCTGAATGAAGCTTTTGCGGCCCAAGCACTGGCATGTACCCGTGATCTAGGCATTGAAGACGGCTCGGAAAAAGTCAATCCGAACGGTGGCGCAATTGCATTGGGTCATCCACTCGGCGCCTCTGGTGCACGTCTGGTGACCACTGCCTTGAACCAGCTGGAACAAACTGGCGGTCAATATGCACTCTGTTCAATGTGTATTGGTGTCGGTCAAGGTATTGCTTTGATTATCGAACGCGTCTAAAAGCAATATCACTTAATGAAAATTTCCCCTCCCTTTTTTAAAGGGAGGTCGGGAGGGATTTTAATGCCAACATTTACATCTAACGATGCACAAATTAATTACCAGACTTTTGGGGATGCCTCTAAACCTGCAATTGTGTTCTCCAATTCATTGGGCACCAAATTCAGCATGTGGCAGCCACAAATTGAATTTTTCCAGAAAGATTATTTCGTGGTGTGTTATGACACCCGTGGTCACGGTGGCTCGAGCGCACCACAAGGGCCATATACCCTGGATCAACTGGGTCAAGATGTAGTGAATCTACTGGATCATTTAAATATCCAGAAAGCTGCTTTCTGTGGCATTTCCATGGGTGGTCTGACTGGCCAATGGCTGGCAATTAACCGCCCAGAACGCTTTAACCAAGTGATTGTGTGTAATACGGCAGCCAAAATTGGTCAGGAACAGGCCTGGCTGGAACGTGCTGCACTGGTGCGTGAGCAAGGCTTGGCACCGATTGCATCGACCGCAGCATCACGCTGGTTTACCGAACCCTTTATTCAAAGCAACGCAGCAATTGTTGCAGAACTTTCAAACGACCTTGGAGCTGGCAGCCCGGAAGGTTATGCGAGTTGCTGTGAAGCTTTGGCTAAAGCGGATTTACGTGAACAGTTAAAGACAATTTCAGTTCCTGTATTGATTGTGGCAGGTCAGCAAGATCCTGTAACGACTGTTGCTGATGGTCAGTCGATGCAAGCCAGCATTGCCAATAGCCAACTGTTTGAAATCAATGCATCGCATATTTCCAATGTCGAGCAACCTGAAGCGTTCAATCAGGCAGTTCAGGCATTTATTGCAGCTTAAACTGCTCAAAAAAAGAAAAAAGCCACTGATCATCATCAGTGGCTTTTTTTTATCAAGATGGAGTCAGCATTAAGCCCAAATGACCAAAATCGCAGCGATCACCACCAAGCCCAACCCCCAATGTTCGGCACGTGCCAGTTTCTCCTTAAAGAAATATGCAGAAATCAGCATACTAAATAAAATCTCGATTTGACCTAGTGTTTTGACAATGGGCACACTCATCATGCTCATGGCAGTAAACCAGCCCAGCGATGCCATAAAGCTGCACACGCTGACTTTAAAGGTTAATCTCAAGCGTTGCCACATGGCCACTAAAGTCTGGCGGCTAAATAGACTCAGATAGATCAGCATACTGATGCATTGAAAACTGATGACCATCAGCAGTACCCATGCAGCACGATGGACAGTTGGCAATGTGCTTAGCTCCAGACTCGCCTCCCTGACCAAGAGTGAGGTAATCGCAAAACTTAAGCCGCTGCCGATTCCAATCGCTAAGGTCTGGGCAGAAAATCCGCTGATCTGCTGGCCTTTACTCAGCAGGAATACAGCATAAGCACCGAGTACCACACCGATCCAGGCCAGTACCGATAAATGATCGGCTAAAAACACGACACCAATGACGGCGGCAAGAATGGCTTCACTTTTAGCCAAACCGACCCCAATCGCATAATTTTTTTGTTGAAACAGCTTCACCATCAAGGCAGTCGCTAAAATCTGGCTTGAACCAGCAATCACAATATAGACCCAAAACCTGGGAGTAAAATGGATAATATTTTCAACGGGCTTGAAGTGATAAAGACTGGACAGATAGATTATTGCAAAGGGCAAGGCAAAGATAAACCGTGCCAGCGTGACCCCCCAAACATCGACCGTAGTGCTCAGCTGTTTTTGAAATGCATTACGCCATGCCTGCATAAATGCAGCCATTAAGGTGAAAAAGATCCAGCTGATTGCCATAAAATGATTTGCATATATAACAAAAGTGAACCAATTCTATGCCTAAGTAAAAGGCATGACTAATTAAAAATGGAGTGAAGGTGAATAGCGGAAAGTTTGGATTGTTTTTAGATGGTTTAAATTTCAGCTAAGTAGTCTTTTCGCATGGGAATAAAACGAATGCCATTTTCCTCAGTGTATTCGCCCATTTCAACAAAACCGAAGCGTTTATAAATATCCAAAGCATATAAACTGGATTTTACAGTAATAGATTGATGACCTTGGCTACGAATATGTTTTTCTAAAAAGCGCCACATTTGGCGACCGTAACCTTGACCTTGATAAGCCTTATTCAAGAAAAAATGCATGAAATGTACAGGTGCTATATAAGCCACCACACCGACTATTCTGCGGTCAATTTCAGCCACATAATAATAAATTATCTGGCCGTTCAAAAATGGTTTGAATTACTTCAGCTTTAAAACGTAAGCGTCCCTCTTCTGCCGTAGTGACAGCCTCTACAAATGGTGCAATGACTTCTACGATAGCAGATGTATCCTGAACAGTAGCTTTTCTAATGTTCATATTATTTTAAATTTCACCTTAACCTGGCTTTGTTGCAAAAACAGATCATCTGTCAATTTGTATTTCTCTAAGCAATCTTTTTCTATTTAAAAATAACGAGTTATTTAGCTCACAATATAATGCCAAGCATCCTCCATTTACAATTCAGCCATATAGAGTTTTTATTAAAATTTTTATGATGTTATTACAATAGGATGAAATTTAGGTAGGCATTCTAGACAGTTTGCTTCCCTACAGGGAGTTTAGATGAAACATTTTGAATGCGCCGTCTGCCAGCAACAGCTATTTTTTTACAAATCAGTCTGTGATCATTGTATGTCACCAATCGGCTATGTCGCTTCGGAAAAAGAATTGTGCGCATTTAAAAAGCAGAGTGCTGATCAATGGATTCCAGTCTCCAAAAGTTATCAGCATGCCAGTTATAAACCCTGTCATAACTATACGCACTATCAGGTATGTAACTGGATGATTCCCAGTAATGAAGATGAAGATTTTTGTGAGTCCTGTCAACTCACTCATGTGATTCCTGATCTGGAAAATTCAGAGAACCTGATTTACTGGTTTCGACTGGAAGAGGCCAAACGCCGCTTCCTTTATTTGGCGCAGCGTATGAACATGATGCCACGCCCCAAAAAATCTGAAGATGATCCATTTGGCCTGCGTTTTGATTTTTTACTGCCTGAAGATGATCAGCCGGTTTTGATTGGTCATGCCAATGGTGTGATTACTTTAAATGCGATTGAAGCGGATGTGGTGTATCGTGAAACAACACGCGTGAATATGGGAGAAAATTACCGGACTTTATTGGGCCATTTTCGCCATGAAAGCGGACATTACTATTTTGCACTGATGCAACACTTACATCCGGAACTGATTGAAGAGTTTCGTCATTATTTTGGCGATGAGCGGCAAAATTACAGTGAGGCGCTGCAAACTTATTATAATGACGGCGCCCCGATCAACTGGCAGGAAAACTATATTAGTGCTTATGCCACCGCACATCCCTGGGAAGACTGGGCAGAAACCTGGGCGCATTATCTGCATATGATGGAAACACTGGAAACTGCTTACTATGCTGGAATCCGCGTTATTGGCAATGGTGGCTATCTGGCCAGCATGGATTTTAAAGAATGTCCAATTGGCGGACAGGACGTTGAACATATTCTTGCAAACTGGGTTACCTTAACCTTTAATTTAAATGCCTTGAACCGTTGTATGGGTCTGGAAGATGCCTACCCATTCAAGCTGACCGAAGCGGTAAAAGACAAGCTTCGATTTATACATCGGCATGTACTGGAAAAAGTTTTTAAATCATCCAAATGATCTTTAAACGACAAAAAAATGGATGTAATCAAATGAATAAAGCCCGTATACAACGGGCTCTATTTGATGATCAATGCGATTAAAACGTATTAAGCGGTTTTCATTGAACCGGTTTCTTCAAATTGGGCATGCCAAGACAAAGCTTCATTCAATAAATGCGGTGTCTGACCACCACGCGCACAGGCACGCTCAAAATAATGATTTAAACTTTCGCGGTAATCTGGATGAGCACAGATATCGATAATCTTGCGGGCACGTTCACGCGGTGCCAAACCACGCAGATCTGCCAAACCTTGCTCAGTCACCAGAATATCAACGTCATGATCGGTATGGTCGGTATGGCTGACTAGGGGAACGACTGAAGAAATCGCACCACCTTTGGCATAGGATTTGGTCACAAAGATGGCAATATGCGCATGACGGGTAAAATCTCCCGAGCCTCCAATGCCGTTCATCATCTTGGTTCCAGTAACATGGGTTGAATTCACATTTCCGTAAATATCAAACTCAAGTGCTGTATTAATCGCAATAATCCCAAGACGGCGAATCAGTTCAGGATTATTGGAAAGTTCCTGTGGACGCAAGACAATTTTATCTTTGTATCGATCAAAATTGTTCATCACTCGTGCGGCACAGTCATCGGTCAGGGTCATGGAGCAACCTGAAGCAAAGGTCATCTTGCCTGAATCGATAAGCTGGAAAGTGCAATCCTGCAAGACTTCAGAATACATTTCCAGATTATTGAAATTGGAATGTTCAAAGCCGGCAAAGACCGCATTGGCCACGGAGCCCACACCGGATTGCAGCGGCCCCAGATTTTCAGGTAAACGCCCTGCTGCCACTTCCTGTTCAAAGAAATGAATCAGGTGACTGGCAATCGCCAGCGTTTCTTGATCCGGTTCGTCCATGCCAAAGGAAGTGTCTGGAATCTCATTGATGACAATCGCAGAAATTTTTTCAGGTGCAACATGAATCCCGATTGTTCCAATTTTGTCACTGGCTTGAGTCAGAGGAATTGGCTCACGGTTTGGACGCGCTTGAGGTACATAGATATCGTGAACGCCTTCTAGCACGGGATTAATCGTCATATCAATTTCAATAATGACCCGATCTGCCATTTCGATGAAATTTGCAGAATTTCCGCAAGAGCCTGTCGGAATAATCTGACCGTCTTCAGTAATCGCAGTTGCAGCAATTACAGCCACATTAATCGCTGGCAAGTTTTTATGACGGATATTATCGGCCAGTTCAGAGAGATGCTGATCGACATACATCACTTCACCGGCATTAATCGCTTTACGTAAAGAAGGATCTGCCTGATAAGGATAACGGCGGGTTATGACATGTGCTTCATTGAGTTTTCCATCAATCCGGTTCCCCAGACTTGCACCTGTCGCCAAGGTAATATGAATTGGATACTTCTGTGCATATTCAGCCAAGGCCAAAGGCACAGTTTTCGCTTCACCTGCCCCCCCAAAACCACTTAAACCAACTACATCGCCATCTTGAATCAGTTGTAGTGCTTTTTCGACAGATACGACTTTATCTTGTAATGGGAGCAAACGAATGCGCTCTAAACCGTTCATAAAAAATCTCAAAAATATAAAATAAAGAGGCGTCTGCTCCTGGTGAACCAAGAGCATTAGCGTCTAAATCAATCAATAATTAATTTTGCTAATTCGAGCATTGAATTTTGGCTGGACTTAAACCAGTTCCACTGCAATCGCAGTTGCTTCACCGCCACCGATACACAGTGCGGCAATACCTTTCTTGCCACCAGTACGTTTTAAGGCATGAATCAAGGTCACAATAATACGGGAACCAGAAGACCCCAGTGGATGACCGAGCGCACATGCGCCACCGTTGATGTTGACTTTTGCAGTATCCAGTTTAAAGCCATCAATGGCTAGCATCGTCACCATGGCAAAAGCCTCATTGATTTCCCAGAGGTCAACATCGGCGGCATCCCAACCGGTTTTTTTCAGCACTTTTTCAATCGCACCGACAGGTGCAATGGTGAATTCCGAAGGATGCTGCGAATGGCTGGCATAGGCCAAAATATTAGCCAGCGGTTTTAAGTTACGCTGTGCAGCAATTTCACTAGAGGTGACCACCAGTGCTGAAGCACCGTCTGAAATTGAACTGGCATTTGCTGCGGTAATGGTTCCGTCTTTTTTGAAGGCTGGACGCAAGCTTGAAATTTTGTCCGCTTTGGCATTTAAAGGCTGTTCATCCTGCTCAACCACCACATCGCCTTTACGGTTACTGACAGTGACTGCTACGATTTCATCTTTAAAGAAGCCTTGCTGAACAGCCGTCACCGCTTTGTTTAATGAGCCAATGGCATAATCGTCCTGCTGTTCGCGTGTATAACCTTTTTTATCTGCCATTTCCTGTGCCAGAACTCCCATCGACAGACCTGTTTCTGCATCTTCCAGACCTTCCTGGAACATGTGATCCGTGACTTTGCCATGTCCCATACGGAAACCGGCACGTGCCTTGTCCATCAAATATGGCGCATTAGACATAGATTCCATGCCACCTGCGACCACAATTTCAGCCGAACCCGCTTTGATTGCATCTGCTGCCTGCATCACCGCTTTCATGCCTGAGCCACAGATTTTATTGATCGTGGTGGCACCTGTTGAATCCGGTAAGCCGGCTTGACGCATGGCCTGACGTGCCGGGCCCTGTTTTAAACCCGCCGGCAGTACACAGCCCATAATGACTTCATCAATATCGTTTGCAGTTAAACCAGCACGAGCTACAGCTTCCTTGATCGCCACAGCACCCAAATCAGGCGCCGTACAGCTTGAAAGTGAGCCTTGAAAACCGCCCATTGCGGTACGTACAGCTTCTACAATTACAATCATTCTAATCTCATCCTTTTTCATCATTGTTATTTAACACCGCACAGCAGAAGCTCTGCAGTGTTTGTCCTTCGCAATACTTGCCGGTTTAAGCCTGTGCAGTGAAATAGTCTTCAGGTAATTGCATGACCAGTTCTGCACCTGCCTGAATACGTTGAATTCGGGCACTCAAATCCGGGAGAACTTTGGCGACATAATAATTCGCCAGTACCAATTTGTTCTGGAAATAGCTATCGTCTTTCGTTGCTGCAGCTTTGCTGATACGCGCATACATATACACAAAACTGAGCAGACCCACCGCATGCAGATAATCGACCGCAATCGAGTTAGCAAAGTCCGGATTCAGTTGAGACTGCTCGACGATAAAGCTGGTGATGTCTTCCAGTTGCTGACAGGTCTCTAATGTCGCCGTTTTAATCGTCAATGAATCATCCAGACCTTGGGCGAACTCGCGGATTTCAGCGATATACTCTGCAATATAAGCACCTTTACATTTGGTAGTTTTACGGCCAATCAGGTCAATTGCCTGCACACCATTGGTGCCTTCATAAATTTGTGAAATGCGCAGATCGCGAATACATTGTTCCATACCCCATTCACGGATATAACCATGACCACCGAAGCACATTTGCGCTTCCAGTGCAGAATCTAATGCTTTATCAGTCAGATATGCTTTGGCAATTGGGGTTAACAGAGCCACACGGTCGGTCGCTTTACGCACCGCTTCAGCATCGGTCGAATATTTGGTGATATCCAGCTGCTGACCGACATAGACAGCAAAGGCACGAGATGCTTCATTGTTGGCGCGCACATTCAGCAACATCCGGCGCACATCACCATGTACCAGAATCGAATCGGCTGGTTTTTCCGGTGATTTCGCACCGGTCGAGGCGCGTCCCTGTAAACGGTCTGTCGCATATTGTGCCGCATTCTGATAAGCAAATTCTGCCGCGCCAATGCCCTGAATTCCCATCGACAGACGTTCGTAGTTCATCATCACGAACATGCCGGCCAGTCCTTCATTTTCGTTACCGACCATATAAGCTTTGGCACCATCAAAGTTCATGACGCAGGTCGCCGAGCCTTTAATTCCCATCTTATGTTCGATTGAACCCGCAGATACTGCATTACGTTCACCGAGTGAACCATCTGCATTCACCAGAAATTTCGGCACAATAAACAGGGAAATGCCACGTGAACCGGCGGGTGCATTTGGTGTTTTTGCCAGCACCAGATGAATGATATTTTCACTCAGGTCATGTTCACCGCTGGTAATAAAGATTTTGGTACCGCTGATGTTATAGCTGCCATCTTCATTGGGTTCAGCCTTGGTTTTGATTATGCCAAGATCAGTACCTGAATGTGGCTCAGTCAGACACATGGTGCCCGACCATTCGCCTGTATAGAATTTTGGTAAATAAGTTTCTTTCTGTTCTTGTGAAGCACGATCATTGATCGCCATGCCTGCACCCACGGTTAACAGCGGGTAAAGCATAAATGATGGATTGGTACTCCAGATCATTTCATCGGCCAGCACGGTCAGCATTTTTGGCATATTCTGCCCGCCCCATTCTTCACTGGCACCTAAACCTACCCAGCCACCTTCAGCAAACTGCTTAAAGGCATCTTTAAAGCCTGTAGGTGTGGTCACTTCACCATGTTTAAACTGAGCACCACCTTCTTCATCCGCAGGACGATTCAGGTCAAGAATGACATTCTTGGAAAATTTGGCCATCTCTTCCAGAATTGCATTTGCAGTTGCCATATCTAAATGTGCAAGATTTTCATTACCTTGCCAAAATTGTTCAGCTTGAAACACATCATTTAAAATAAATTCCATGTCTTTTAGCGGCGCATTATAAATAGGCATTCTTACATTCCTTAACTGGTGATACTCAATTCTGTTGCTGAGCGTTTTATAATCATTGATTCATGAAAATCTTTTTTATGATTTTACTTCAATCAATGCATATCAATCGAAAATCATCATCTCGAATTAATCCAGCAGTAAATCTCATTCAACTAAATAAGCGACATAAAATTTAAAAACCCAAGCTTTATGTCACCGTTATTTACTGAACCAAGCAGGCTTAAAATGATTCTTTATTCACCACTATAATCCTTTGCCAGGACGGTCTTAAACCGAATAATGATTTCACTTGATGTGCTGAAACAATAAAATAATTATGCTGAAAATGGAATTTTATTTAGCAAAGTTGATCTCTAGGGTTCAGTTTTCTTGACAATATTTCCAGACTGACACCATATATATTTTTCATTGTCAGCAGTTGCTGCATAAATATACAAAATTAGATAAATATCACGACCTTAGTTTTATAGCTATCTTGGGTAAAATTGAATATTCTTGAAAGGTTCTTTTTCGAAAAATATGGACCAAGAAGATGACGACTGTAAGACAGCAGAACTTCCTTCTTCGTAAAGAGAAGATCCTGAGCATGGCTGAAAGCCTGCTACTGGACAATAATCAGGACATTACCCTGAGTGAACTTGCCAGTGAACTGGACATCGCGAAAGGAACGATCTACAAGCATTTCAAAAGCAAGAACCAGTTATATTTAGAACTAATTATTCTGAATGAAAAAAGAATCCTGGAAATATCAAAAAAATATAATAACGATATTAAAAATTATGTTTCGCAATATATGCTCTATCACATGCTCAATTCCAATCGCACCATCCTGTTGCATGTGATTGAAGAGCGTTTAACCAATAATGAAAAAAACCTGAAAGATTTATTTCAGGAGCTTTATCGGATTCGCGAAGAACGGATTATCCGGATTAAAGACATGACCCATGATTATCTGGTGGCTTTAGAAAGTGCCATGTCGATTCGGGATTATTTGTCTTATATCTGGACCGTGACTTATGGTGCTTCACTATTATTAAATTCGACCAATTATCAAAAAGCGATTGGTTCACGTGAACGCCTGATTAAACTGTATATTAATCAGGCGCTGATGACCCCGGATAAAATCTCGTCAGTCTAAGCCCTATAATAAAAAATGCCGGATTGAATCCGGCATTTTATTTCAATTGAATGACTTAACAAATATCAAGCAGCAATTGGCGGAAATCCGTCTTCGGTTAAAGCCGCGACAATCTCGGACTCAGTGACTGTCGATTCAACTTCGACCAGCTTAGTCGCCACATCTATATGAACGGTGGCATTTTCATCCAGATCTTTAATCGTAGCAGTCACACTGCGTGCACAGCCACCACAGGTCATATTTTCAATACGGAATTTCATATTTGGCTCCATAGGATCGCTTTAAAAATTAATGTGATTGGGCAGATTATATTTAACCTGAGCTGCAGATCAGCTCAGTACTGCTCAGGGACGACACCCTGTTCAATCTGTTTTAAAATCTGGCAATCGGACTGTTCATTGCCGGCACACTGCTCCACCGATTGCTGTAATATGACCAGCATATGCTGCATATCGGCAATTTTCTGTTGTAAAAACTGGATATGTTTTTCGGCCAGCTGTTTCACCTCGCTACTCTGACGTGAGCTGTTTAGCCACAGGCCGAGTAATTCTTTCATTTGCTCTGAAGAAAAGCCGAGCTCGCGTGCATGTTGAATAAAACTTAAGGTTTTAATGTCCGCATCAGTATAAACCCGATAGCCTGCATCGCTTCGTTTCGCAGCGGGCAACAACCCGATGTCTTCATAATAACGAATCATTTTTGCAGAGATGCCGGAACGTTTTGCCGCCTGACCAATATTCATCCTGCTTGCTCCTTGAACTGTACCGCTTTGTAGGCTTTTAATCTCAAAGCATTAGTGACAACAAACACGGAAGACAATGCCATCGCACCTGCGGCAAACATCGGCGATAACAAGATGCCCCAGAATGGATAGAGCACCCCGGCAGCGATCGGGATTAAAGCAATATTATAGACAAAGGCCCAGAACAGGTTCTGCCGGATATTGCGTATGGTGGCCTGACTCAGACCAATTCCGGTGGCCACATGCTGTAAATTACCTGACATCAACACCACATCGGCTGCCTCAATCGCGACATCGGTGCCTGTACCAATCGCCATGCCAACATCAGCCTGTGCCAGTGCCGGGGCATCATTGATTCCGTCCCCGACAAAAGTGAGTACGCCATATTGCTGCTGGAGTTGACGTACCGCATCCACTTTCTCATGCGGTAAAACTTCCGCAATTACCTGATCAATTTTCAGCTGTTTGGCAATGGCCTGCGCGGTATGCTGATTGTCACCGGTGATCATCGCTACTTTTAGACCCTGCTCATGCAAGGCCTGAATCGCACTATAGGTAGTTGCTTTAATCGGATCCGCGACGGCAATAATCGCCGCCAGCTTTTGATTGATCGCCACATATAAGGGACTACGGCCCTGATCACCGAGTTTTTGTGCAGTAGACCGAAACAGATCGACATTTAGACCTAAGTTCTGCATCAGACGTTCAGCTCCAATATGCAGCTGCTGACCAGCTACCTGTGCCTTGACCCCTGCGCCGGTGATCGAATCAAAATCTGTGACTTCACTCAGTTCCAGTTGTTGCTCATGAGCTGCCTGAACAATGGCATGGGCAATCGGATGTTCTGACTTGGCTTCAACCGAAGCCACCAGTTGCAATACAGTCTGCTGATTAAAATCTGCTGTGACTTCAAAGTCCGTCAGCAACGGTTTTCCTTCAGTCAAGGTTCCGGTTTTATCAAGTGCGACGACTTGGGTTTGCTGCAATAACTGTAAAGCTTCACCCTTACGAAACAGCACGCCCAGTTCAGCGGCACGCCCAGTTCCGACCATAATTGAGGTCGGCGTTGCCAGCCCCATCGCACACGGACAGGCAATAATCAGCACCGCCACGGCGTTGACCAATGCATAGGTCAGATTGGGTTCAGGCCCAAACAGGAACCAGACCATGAAGGTCAAGGCCGCCAGTGCCATGACGGCAGGTACAAACCATAAAGTCACTTTATCCACCACCGCCTGAATCGGTAGTTTCGAGCCTTGTGCCTGTTCCACCATCTCAATAATCTGCGCCAGTACAGAATCCTGTCCGACCGCAGTGGCCCTGATTTGCAAGGTTCCATTCTGGTTCACTGTACCACCCACCACCTGATCCCCGGCCTGTTTGGCCACGGGTAAAGGCTCACCACTCATCATTGCTTCATCGATATAACTTTGCCCGGCAACCACTTCACCATCGACGGCGACTTTTTCACCCGGGCGGATTTCAATCAGCATGCCCTGTTGTACATCGGCAATCGCCAGATCAACCCAGTTGCCATGCTGTTGTACCCGTGCGGTTTTCGGTTGCAAGCCGACCAGATACTGAATCGCTTCTGAGGTTTTACCTTTGGCTTTGGCTTCCAGATACCGCCCCAGTAAAATCAGCGCAACAATGACAGCTGCCGCTTCAAAATATACATGGACGGTGGACTGGGGTAACAGCTGCGGAAAAAAGGTCGCAATGCAGGAAAATCCATAAGCTGCGATTGTTCCGACTGCGACCAGAGAATTCATATCCGGCGCCAAACGCAATAAAGCCGGAATACCATGCTGATAAAAACGCCGTCCCGGAATAATCAGCACCAAACTGGTCAGCACAAACTGCAGATACCAGCTGTTCTGGATTCCCAACGTCTGCGCAATAAAATGATGAAAAGCCGGGATCAGATGTGAACCCATTTCTAGAATAAATACAGGGACTGCCAGAATAAGAGCAAGCCAAAGATCCCGTTTCAGTTGCGCGGTTTCAGTGGCTTTCTTTTCCTGAAAAGCCACATGGCGATCTGCCGAGAGATGTGTATTGGTTTTTTCTGTGGCTTTAAAACCGGCTTTTTCTACAGCAGCAATCAAAGCTGGGATGTGCTGACGGGATGCCTGAATCGAAGCAGTTTCAGTCGCCAGATTGACTTGTGCTGTACTGACGCCGTCTACTTTTAATAAAGCTTTTTCAACACGCGCGACGCAGGAGGCGCAGGTCATGCCTTCAATCGCCAGTTCAATCCGGTCAGCCTGAAGATCAAAACCGGCTTTTTGCACCGCCTGAGTCAACTTGGACAATGGCACAGAATTGATTAGACTCACATGCGCCTTTTCAGTGGCCAGATTCACGTGTGCATCCAGTACACCTTCTACTTTTTTTAGGGCTTTTTCTACGCGAGCCACACAAGATGCACAGGTCATGCCTTCAATATTCAAAGCAAACTGTTGCGTCGGTACATCAAAGCCAGTTTTTTCAATTGCTTGAACTAGCACAGCGGCAGCAATCGGCTGCTGGCTTTTAATAAAAGCTTTTTCAGTCGACAGGTTGACAGATGCCTCAACCACGCCCTCAATTTTTTTCAAGGCTTTTTCGACCCGAGCCACGCAGGATGCACAGGTCATACCGCCAATCTGCACCTGCTGTTCATATAACCGGATGCTGTCTTGTTCTGCCATGCCCATCTCCATGCATCAACTTGCTGCCGATGCTATAGCTTAAACATTCCCAGCATGGCAAGGTCAAGTCTTTCATTTAAATATTTTAGGAAAGATAAAGCGGTATTGCGATTGGATGCTCATCCAAGAACCAAATAAAAGCCCGAAGATGACTTCGGGCTTTTATAGCAGTGTTTAAAATATTGAATGCATCAATTTTATTCGGCAGAAATATCTTCAAACAGAACCGAAGACAGGTAGCGTTCACCGCCATCTGGCAAAATCACCACAATATTTTTACCGGCATTTTCAGGGCGTGCAGCCAGTTGTGCCGCTGCCGCCATGGCCGCACCACTTGAAATGCCGACCAAAATACCTTCCTGAGCTGCAGTTTTGCGTGCCCACTCGATTGCCTCTGCGCTATTAATGGCAATCACTTCATCGACCAGATCTAAATCCAGGTTGCCCGGAATAAAGTTGGCTCCGATACCTTGAATTTTGTGTGGTCCCGGTGTCAGCGTTTCGCCGCGTTTGGCCTGACCAATAATTGCAGATTCAGCAGGTTCCACCGCCACCGAATATAGAGGCTTATTTTTAACTTTCTCAAAGTAACGCGAAATACCGGTAATGGTTCCGCCTGTTCCGACACCTGCGACCAGAATATCGACGTTACCCGCCGTAGCTTCCCAGATTTCTGGGCCGGTGGTTTCTTCATGAATTTTAGGATTGGCTGGGTTTTCAAACTGTTGTGGCAGGAAATACTGCTCCGGGTTCTCATTCAACAGACTCTCGGCTGCTTCAATCGCCCCTTTCATGCCTTTGGCCGGATCGGTCAAGACCAGATTGGCTCCTAAAGCTTTGACTACTTTACGGCGTTCAATACTCATGCTTGAAGGCATGGTGAGCGTCAGTTCATAACCTTTAGCGGCTGCCACAAAGGCCAATGCAATGCCGGTATTGCCACTGGTGGGTTCAACGATGTGCATACCGGGTTTGAGTTTTCCAGATTTTTCTGCATCGTTAATTAATGCTGCACCAATACGACATTTGACTGAAAAGGCCGGATTACGGCTTTCAATTTTAGCAAGTACAGTTACCGGAGCTGAAATTACACGATTAATACGAACTAGCGGTGTATTTCCAATTGCGTCTGCATTATTACTATAAACCGCTATCCCTAAATTATTTGGTGTTGGAAAAGCTGAATCTGTACTCATGATGATATCCCTGATGTTATTGGTTCAAGTCATTTAAACATCATACAAGCATTTTTTTCGTTTGTAGATGTTTGATGGAATTTGCACTTGATCGCAGTAATTTAAACCAAAATATTTTTTAAATAATTCGATGATTTTATATTATTTATCAACGTTTAAAATATAACTTTAACTAGGGCGTGTCCTCATTTGAAAAATTGGTTTTAAATACTTAAAATCCTCCTTTAAGCTCTTTTGATTTCTATATTTTTTCAATGGCACGTACTCTTCTCACCGATGATATCTGGCAGCAAATT